>CALIMD010000232.1 GCA_938028645.1 uncultured Alphaproteobacteria bacterium | reverse complement strand
CATCAACCAAATGCGAAGATGAGTGTTGGGACATCGCCCATTGGAACCATAGAGGAGGTTTATCCTTTTTTGTTTTTTTATTTTCTTCTTTATTTTCCATTTCGGTCCCAGTAACGTTAATAAGCCATAGTGAGGAGTTTTTATACTCTATTGAATCTGATGTTCCATAAATAGTTTAATATTATTATATGGTGTTGGACCGAATTGATGGCTTAATATTATCGGGTTAGGAGCATTTTAATGGTTGATATAAAACTCGGTGTTTTTGAGATGGTAGAACAAGCACGCGCGGAGATCGAAGAAGTTGATACAGTTGACGCCATAGAACAGGCTCAGGACCCAGATTGCCTTGTTATAGACATTCGCGACGTTAGGGAGCGGAAAAGGAATGGCTATATTCCGGGCAGTTTTCACTGTCCTAGAGGAATGATTGAATTTTGGGTGGACCCTGAGAGTCCATACTTCAAGGATGTTTTCAACGAAAAGAAACGATTTCTATTCCATTGTGCCGCGGATTGGCGGTCTGCTCTAACGGTTCAAACGGTCACTAAAATGGGATTAGAGAATGCAGCTCACATAAAAGGAGGGTTAAACGCATGGTGTGAAGCAGGTGGGCCTTTCACGAAGGATGAGGGGTGACATGGTCGCAACATTGTCTAAACAACTTGGCTCCAATGAAACTGTTTCTTTTGAGAAATGGTTTTCCGATATAAAATCGATCACTTCGAGTATAAGGGCTTCTCATCAAGATATTGATAAACAACGCTGTTTGACCGATACACTTTTGAATGAATTACATGAGGTTGGATTATTTCGATTATCGCTGCCACGGGAAATTAATGGGGGCGAATTGAGTCCCCATCAACTTTCACAAGTGGCGGAAGTTCTTGCAGAAGCGGACGCTAGCGTTGGATGGTGCTTTGGTCAAGGCTCTGGGTGCGCAATGTCTGCCGCTTTTTTAGAACCTAAGACAGCAAAAAAAGTTTTTGGTCCCAAAAATTCGGTTTTAGCATGGGGAGCTGGGATCGCGGGAAAAGCTGTAAAGTGTGATGGTGGCTATAAAATTACGGGAACATGGCAGTTCGCAAGTGGCAGTGGTCATGCGACGTGGCTAGGCGGTCATAGTTTTGTTTTTGACGCCAATGACGCACCCATCTTAAAAGCCAATGGTTCCCAGGCGGATCGAACTGCTTTGTTTCCAAAATCATCGGCCGCCCTGCACGATGATTGGCACGTTATTGGATTAAAGGGAACGAGGAGTGAAAGCTATACTGTTAGCGAGCTCTTTGTGCCAGAAGAATTAACTTTAGATCGCGAGAATCAAGATGAGTGCCGAAGTAATGCGCCACTTTATATATTTCCAACGACTTTAGTGTATGCATCTTGTTTTTCAGGGGTTGCGTTGGGTATAGCTAGGGGAGCTGTTGATGATCTTATAGATATCGCAAGAACGAAAACACAACGATCGGCTAGATCCTCTATGAGAGAGAGCCCAGTTTTTCAAACTCAGATCGCGCAATTAGAAGCCCAGCTGGGCTCGGCACGAGCATACCAACAGAGTGTTCTTGAAAGGGTGTCAAAAACGGTATTTCAAACACGTGAGTTGCAACAAAGCGACAGAGCAGAAATACGCCTAGCCACCACCTATGCTATCAACGAGGCGACAGAGGTGGTGCAGCAAGTCTATAAGTTAGCCGGATCTTCGGCCATTTTTGAAAATGCACCGTTTGAGAGACGTTTCAGAGATATGCACGGCGTATCCCAACAAATGCAGGCAAGACATAGTCATTTTGAAACAGTTGGCCGATATATGATGAACCTGGATAGCGCAAGTGCTCATATATAGGCCCAAGGATAAAAATTGAAACCAATTTAGGACGGTATTTTAAATTTTTATTCGCATCACTACATCATAACGTATTAGTATCTATACACTTTAAAACTAAACATGGAGCAATAAATGTCTATGGTGCACGTACTGGCAGTAATTACTGCTAAACCAGGCAAGAGAGCGGAAGTCTTAACTAATTTTAATGCGAATGTGCCCGCGGTGCACGCTGAGGAGGGATGTGTTGAGTATGGCGCTGTAATTGATTGTGCTGACGCTTCTTCGTTCGCCTCTGCTTATGGCCCAGACACATTCGTGGTGGTGGAAAAATGGGCAAGTTTAGATCACTTAAAGGCCCATGCTGCAGCGCCTCATATGAAAGCTTATGCGGAAAAGAACAAAGATTTATTAGCAGATCGCAAAGTACACGTTATGTCATCCGCATAAAGACAGGTTAGGTTGACCTTGGGCGCTTGTTAATCAAAAATAAGCTTTTTGCTTAGTATCGCTCACGGTGAACTCTTCTGTTTATGCGCCTAGTATTTCTTCTAGAATTGGGTAAATAAATTTTTTGAAAAGTTCTGGATTCTCTGACATCGGAAAATGGCCCATTCCTTCCATTATGGTCGTCTTTGCCCCCGTTATCCGCTCTGCGGTGTCGATGGTACGTTCAGGGGTGCAAGAGGAGTCATACTCCCCCGATAGTAAATAGACAGGACAGTTTTTTGTATTAATCCTTGGTGAGCGGTCGTCAAAGTCCCCATCGTGCCAATAAAAGTAAAGGTCACCTTTGAATATGCCAGGACCGCCCTGCATATAATGCCACAATGTTTCCCAACGGTATTCGTCTGGACTTTGAGGGGCAATCTGGGCAGATACAAATGCCGCACAGACTTCGCCACCATGAACATCTGGTCTATGCAGCCAGCTGAGATCATAATAAGGCTCCAGCTTATCGGCACCTTCCAGGGCGATTACACTTCGAAAATATTCGGCTTGTTCAAGAGCAAGGTGCAATGTCAGTCTTCCACCCATGGAACACCCCATTATTACTGGGTTTACCAAATCGTAAGCGCGACAAAATGTCATCACCGTCTCTTTATACAGCTCAGTTGTAAGTCGGTATTCATTATCTCTAAACCCCGGTGGAGGGTTTGATTTTCCATGCCAAGGCATATCAAACGCGATCACACGGAAATTTTTGGTGATAGTCTCATCGCATAGCAAATGGCGATATTGTCGTGCGTCAGAGCCAGCCGTGTGGAGACAAACCAATGGGATACCATCTCCCGCTTCTTCAACGTAAATTCGGCATGGTTGGCCCTCCACATAGATAGTGAAATAACGACCAACAATCGGTTCGAAATTAGGCATAATTAATCCTTACCGTCTCTAGGACTCGCTATTAAATCCTTAAAAAACTGGAGATTTTGAATAAGAGGTAAAAGATTCCCGTCCAATGTTATTAATTGTTTTGGCAGCATACTCCAAATATCATGAAAGTCGCGCTTGGGAATACAGCGCCAATGCTCTATCCAAGTAGACTTTGCCGCACGGATTGCAAATATTCCTGATTCAGTTGCTAAATTGCGTTTTTGTATTTGAGTAATCTTCCCATTCTTTATACTGATAAGATAATCATCATTATCAATACCAAAGGTAAAGCTTAGGCTGACCCATTTGCCTCTTTCCGTCAGGGCCTTGTTCCCGTTGACTTGATCTTTTAATTTATTCAAAACCATGGAGTGAAACTCTTATCTGCAGATTCAGGTTGAAGAATTGCCTATGGCATGTCCGGCTGCATTTTCACCGGCGATTTTTCCATAAACCGCGCCAGCCATCAATCCGCTTCCCCCTGGATAATTCTCATAAAATAATCCCCCAACCAGTTCTCCTGCTGCAAATAGGCCTGGTATTGATCTATCACTGCTATCCTGCACCGTGCCTTTCTCATCAATCTTGAGACCGCCAAAGGTGAATGTTACTCCAGTGGTTGTCACATAGGCTTCAAAGGGTCCTTCATTTATGGGTAGTGCCCAATTTGTCTTATTGGGCGAAAGGCCTTCCGTGGTCACGCCATCTAGGATTGATGGATTGAAATTGCCTGGAACGCATGCAGCATTGAATTCATTGACCGTTTCTTTTAGTGCCGTTTCACTTATCTCTAGTTCGCGCGCTAGACCCTCTATACTTTCTGAGGCTACCTTTGTTACCTGTCGGATACGATATTCATCGCGCAACAACGGAATTGTTTTTTGGTCGAATATTTGTATTGCGGTTCTATTGGGTTGGTTCATAATCTCTCGTCCAAACCTTACATAGGTATGGTTACGAAGATCTTCTCCTTCATCCACGAAGCGTTTCCCGTCGGTATTGACCATGATACCCCACGGATAAGAATGTTTTTGAAAATTATCTAAAACCTCATAGTCCCCATACTCTGGAGATGAAATATCCCAACCAACTGAATGGCATCCTGACCAGTTCCCGTAGGCACGGGCCCCAATATCTATCGCCATTTTAATTCCATCTCCCATGTTGTGTCGAGTTCCGCGGACTCTGGCTAAGTCCCAGCCTGGACCCAAATAACGAGCACGCATTTCCGGGTTTGACTCGAATCCGCCGCATGCAAGAACTATCGCACGCGCATTTATTGTCTCGTAGCCATCCGGGCCACTGATTTCCAGCCCAGTTATTCGGCGATCGTTATCTTGA
>CALIMD010000231.1 GCA_938028645.1 uncultured Alphaproteobacteria bacterium | reverse complement strand
GAAATTGTTTAATAAGTCCTGTTTTTTCTGATCCCTTGACCTCTCTTTAGGATCACCATATCCACCGCCTCCCCCTGTTCTGACCACAAGGCGATCTCCTTCAAGCAGAGAAAACTGTTGCTTCGATTCTAATTGTATTTTTTGTCCACCTCTCTCCACAAACGTCTCAGCTTTTGAACCAGGAAATCCACCTTGTATTCCTTCAGGAGCAATTTTAAATCGATCTCCATACGTAGCAAACGTTACGTCCTCTTTTAAAATTTTATAAGTTCTTTGAAAGCCCATACCACCTCGATTTTTTCCATCCCCACCTGAAGTTGACCGTAGGCTATAGTCCTCAACTCTAAAAAATGGATAATCTGACTCCATACTCTCTATCGGAATATTTGAACAATTTGATAACATTGAGTCTACAGCATCACACCCATCGTTATTTGGCCCTGCTCCAAATCCTCCGCCAAATATCTCAAGATAAATATTATAGCCTGTTTCCTTTCGGTGGCTCAAACACGACACCGAGGTTGTATCAAAACCAGGAGCGATAACACGCTCTGGAACAGCTTGCGATAGAGCACCCATGACTGCATTAACAACTCTATAACTAGGGATCAGTCTTGCTCTGACAGGAGCAGGAGGTTTGGGATTCAAAATTGATCCGTAAGGTATTTTAACGCTAATTGCTCTTTCTGCCCCTTCATTAAAGGGAATATCCGGATCAGTAAGAACCGCTTTAATACAGGCTATTGCTGACGATACCGAAGAAGCAAAAGGGCTATTTAAATTTGTCCTGACTTGCTCAGAAGACCCCTTGAAATCAACCATTATTTGGTCCTCATTAATCACCACTTCCGCTTTTATAAGAACCGGGTCTCCTCCATTACCATCATCATCCAACCATGCTTTTCCACTGAAAGTGCCATCTGGGGCATTTGATATCGCTGCACGAATTCTTCGTTCAGAATAATTCAGCATTTCCTGCATAGCAGAAACCATGGTTTTTCCGCCAAATTTACGATGTAGATCTTTTAATCGCTCTCCCCCTACCGCATTTGCAGCAAACTGCGCATTTAAATCCCCTATCGTGGCGTCAGGCATTCTAACATTTGCTCTGATTAATCTTTCAAATGGCCCTCCTTTCCAATCATCTTTTATCGAATATCTACTGGGCGGTATTGTTATACCTTCCTCATGCACGTCGGCGGCATTCGGATTTAACCCTGGAGCCCCACCACCAAGGTCAATGTGATGGACCACTGTTGCTGTGATACCTATGAGAGTTTTTTCATGAAAAATCGGAGTGAATAAAAAAATGTCTGGTAAATGTTGACCACCTGAATAGGGGTCATTATTTATTAAAAAATCTCCATCTTTGAGCGTATCTAGAGGATGGTACTTCAGACAAGCTTTGAAGGTATGCGTGATAGATCCGAGTTGTATTGGTATTAACTCAGCCTGTGCGACTACTCTGCCATCGCGATCTAGTATTGCCGCTGAACAATCTTGTGCTTCGCGCACTACAGGAGAATGCGCAGAACGGATTAGTTTTACGCCCATTTCATCTGCTGCAGCCACTAGAGCCCGGGTAATAACCGCTTGATCTACAGGAGAAACACCCATTCTAATTTCCCTTAACCAGTATAATATTATCTTTGGAATCCCTTGATACCTTCCATTCTTGTGGAACAAAAATAGTGGAATTAGTATCTTGGATCAGCACTGGGCCATTAATAGCTTCAGATGTCAGCTCCGCCCTTTCTTTTAAATCAGCTGTGAGTTCTTTACCCCGCTCTATCATTTTTACCTGTCTAGACGCAGGAGTGTTAACCGACGGAGGCCGAGTTTCGTTTGCAAATAAGACCTCGGGACTCACCTTGGCGCCAATTCGAAATGATATAATCTCTACAGGATCCCCTTCTGCTTTAGAAAATTCGAAAATTTGATGATGCGCACTCGCAAATAATTGGGATAATCTTGCAGTTGTAAGTTCATTTATACTCTCATTTTTTATATCAACAGATACTTCAAAAGCCTGCCCTACATACCGCATTTCTAATACTTTATCGTACTCTATTTCTCCCTCTACATTAAGGGACGTTAGATAATCCGCTGTTTCATTTTCAAGATCATCTATTAGTTTTTTTACTTCATCAATATTTTCATCCTTTAAGGTCAAGCGTCGAGTTCTTGTTCGATAATGAATGTGATCCGACAACAACAAACCAGAAGCAGATAAAACGCCTGCATTCGGCGGTACAACAACCCTCTCAATGCTTAAATCTTCGGCAACACGGGCTGCATGAAGCGGTCCGGCGCCGCCAAATGGCACCAAGACGAAATCTCTTGGGTCACTGCCCCGTTCGGTAGAGATTTGCTGTATTGCTCTAACTATATTAGCTTCAGCCAGCCTTATTGTGTTATCAGCAATTTCTTCTATCGGTAAGCCAAAAAACTTGCTCAACTCTGTAAATGTATCTTGAGCCAATTTGACATCGACATTCATTTTTCCGCCAAGAAAACTATCGGCTTGCAAAGTCCCTCTAATTAAATGAGCATCGGTGACAGTTGGCTCAATACCTCCTCGGTCATAGCAGGCGGGACCCGGGTTAGCCCCAGCAGATCTGGGTCCAACCCGCATAAGCCCTCCATCATCTTTCCAGGCGATAGAGCCGCCGCCTGCTCCAACAGTAGCTATATCAATAACTGGAGTTTTTACAGGAAGTCCATCTATCATGGTCATCGGCGCAAGCTTGGATTCCCCGCCTGAAACTAAGGAAACATCGGTACTAGTACCGCCCATATCAAGCGTAATTAAATTATCGTAACCCGCAGATGATAACCCTCGGATAGCGCCGACTACACCAGCTGCTGGCCCCGAGAAAAGAGCAGAGATGGCATTTTTAGCCATGGCTTCCGCTGGCATTCTGCCTCCATTTGACTGCATAATGCTAAATCGTCCCTTAAAGCCTTGCTTTGCTAAAGACGCCGAAAACCTTTTTATATACCCCGCAATAACTGGTTGAACATATGCGGCTAATGTCGTTGTTGAAGCACGCTCATATTCTCTGAACTCCCTTGTTACATCGCACGAGCATGTTATTGGTAAACTGGGGAATTCCTGTTGTATTAACTCTTTTAAAAGCCGTTCATGTCGCGAATTGGTATACGAATGCAAAAAGCAGATGGCGGCAGAATCAAAGCGACCATCCCTTAGAGCAGTTTTTATCTGCTCTCTGGCATGATCTTCATCAATGTCCAGGACAACAGAGCCGTCGGGAGACATTCTTTCTTTTATTTCGTAGGTATCATGACGAGCAACTATAGGTTCCGGTTTTTTGTAATGTAGATCATAAATAGATCGTCGATCATGTCGCTGCAGTAAAAGAATGTCTCTTATACCCTTAGTGACAAACAGACAGACTCTTCCGCCCTTCCTCTCTAAAACAGCATTAGTCGCAACGGTAGAACCGTGGATTAATTCTTTTATTTGAGAGATATCTAGTTCGGCTGCTCTAATAGCATTCATTGCGCCTTCATCCGGCTTTGATGGTGTGCTAGGCACCTTAGCTGTTTTCATTTGATAACCGTCGCTAGCTACCAGGTCGGTAAATGTCCCCCCAACTTCGATTCCAACCCTAAATTCATGTTTATTCATTAAATTACCTCAA
>CALIMD010000230.1 GCA_938028645.1 uncultured Alphaproteobacteria bacterium | reverse complement strand
GTTCGAAAGCCCGGTTATTCACCAAGATCGCGCCTAACAGGGCTTGTTCGGCCTCCAGGTTTGACGGCGGACTGCGCCAGCCGACTTGCTCCTCATCAGCAGGACGAAGTGTTGCGACGGTGCCTGGCTGCGAATTTGGTTCCATGATCTGACCTGTTTTGCGACTTGAACGCTGGACACTATCGGAAGGAATAAATCCATTCACCGTCGATATTCGGCTAATGAAAATTAATTTCCCTAATCAGGTGAAAACTGGGGACAAGCCACTTCCTAGCCAATTTAACTGTGCATAACCCGACTCAGGTAAAAGAATTTGGGTGGACAGAATTAAAATTTAAGCGGCGTGCCGTTGTCCCGTTCCGACTGTTTGCGCTCCCAGTCCACCATATAGTCGCGGGTTAGAGGCACAGCGTCTAGCCGTTTGGCCAGCTGGATCTGGAAGACCATAAGGTCGAGATGGCGAAACCCGACCTCGCAGAGGACGAGATAACGTTCCCACATGCGGCAAAACTGTTCGTCATAGATTTCAGCGGCTTTATCCCAATGTTTCATAAATCGTTCACGCCAGTGCCGAAGGGTTTCCGCATAATGCAGGCGTAAAATTTCAATATCGGTAATGATGAGATTAAACGGCTCTATTGCGCTGGTAACCTCGGAAAGCGCCGGCAGATCAGCGCCTGGGAATATGTATTTTCGGATAAACGGGTTTATAGGGTGTGGTTTATTAAACCTACCGATGGAGTGGAGGACCATAACGCCGTCATCGGCCAGACGCGCCTCTATATTCTTGAAGAACTCCGCATAGTTTCTTTTGCCGACATGTTCGAACATGCCGACGGAAACGATGCGATCATAGATCGTTCTTTCATCCCTATAGTCCTGAAGGCGAAACTTAACGCGATCAGATAACCCGGCGTTTTCCGCTCTGTTGACGGAAACTTTGTGTTGTTCGACGGATAAGGTTACGCCGGTGATATCTACATTCTCTGCCTTTGATAAATAAAGCCCCAAGCCACCCCAGCCAGATCCGATGTCCAGGACTTTTTGCCCTGGTTGAAGGAGTAATTTAGCGGCGAGGTGACGTTTTTTTTCGAGCTGTGCGGTTTCCAAATCTGTATCTTCGTTTGAAAAATATGCACAGGAATATTGACGGTCTGGATCGAGAAATAGGTTATATAGATCGTCTGACAAATCGTAATGATGTGCGACATTCTTGCGTGACCGTGTGATTGGGTTGTATTGGCCGAATTTCGCGATGTCGAACAGTTTGAGCATTCTAAACAAAAAGCTTTGTTCTAGACGTTTAAAATTTCGCGCTACTAGGTCCATGAAATCGTAGAGAGTGCCGTCTTCAATTGTAAGATTTCCGGCCATATAGGCCTCAGGCACTGAAAGTGCGGGATTAAAAATTAGGGTAACATCTAAAGAACGGCGATGAAGTCGAACCGTGCAAACTGGTTCGCTTGAATCTCCCGCAATATATGTTTTACCCCTGCTATCTATCAGGCTCACAGCGCCGTCCTGAATGACGTTTTTAAGAAGGTCGGCGAAAAGCATGGCGCTCACCCCTCAAATTTATTTCCCTGCCTCTATGGCTAGCACATGATTTATGTGGATATTTTAGAAAAAACTTCTACAAAAATGAAGACCTTGCATTACAGAATTCTGGCTCCCGCAACGCGTTTCTTTTTTAGAAAAAATTTAAACTGATGTGCACCTGTTGAGATTAGTGGTACTAAATAGTTACAACTTAAAATAACTAACAAGATATCCCCATAGTTGTGCACATATCCGTCCACAAGAAATCGTCTATACGCCAAAGATTTGCTTTGATTTATGGGCCGTTCTTATCCCTAATCCCTGAAAGCCAGTCGTAACGAATCGTTGATTGCGGTAGTAAATTTACACGGCTTTATTCAGGGTGACCTATGTCCGATGAAGATATTGATCTAGATCGCGTGGTTGTCGATCCGCATTACCGGCGCGAGGTAATTGATTACCTTAAGAAAGAAGCTAGTGATCAGCACGAAAGCTCGGTCATGATTAGCGAGGCGTCGTAAACTCGTTATATTGGTGGGAGTATCTCTTTTAGCTCAGAGAAACTGCGTCTGCTAAAGCCTAAAACCTAAAACCTATCTGTGAATAATCTCGCACGAAAGTGGTAGACGTGTTGATTGTCGAGTTAGGATTTGGGTGCCGATTTGTTGTTAATTGAATTTTCTTCGGAATTGATAGTCGACTTTGTGAGGGTTCAATTCCAACTCTACAAATCCTAAGAGCTCTGTTCTCGACCATAGTTGTCCTCATACCTGACAATGTCATCCTCTCCCAGATAACTGCCCGATTGAACCTCAATTAGGTTGAGCGGGACTTTTCCATGATTGGTAAGGCGGTGGACAGTATTTGTCGGGATATAGGTGGATTCGTTTTCATTTAAGACAAACTCATCGTCGCCTTTTCGTACATTCGCCGTGCCGTTTACAACTATCCAGTGCTCAGTACGATGGTGATGCAGCTGCAATGACAGGCTTGCTCCGGTATTTACGGTAATGCGTTTTACCTGGAAGCGTTCTCCATCATGAACAGTTTGGTAATAGCCCCAGGGACGGTAGACGCGCGGATGAGATGTTGCTTCTTCTCGTCCGCGTGATTTCAAGAATTCAACAATCGTCTTTACATCCTGAGCACGGTCTTTTGAGGCCACAAGAACCGCATCTTCTGTTGCAACAACGACAAGATTTTCAATTCCCAGGGAGGTCACAAGAGGACCCTCACTGCGAATATATGAGTTCTGAGTATCAAAAATCGAGACGTCGCCCAACACGACGTTATTGGCACCGTCTTTAGAACCGATATCCCAGAGGGCGCCCCACGAGCCCACGTCATTCCAGCCAATCTCAACAGGGATTACAGCAGCATGAGCGGTATGCTCCATTACCGCATAATCGATGGATTTAGATGGGCATAACGCGAATGCCTGTTCATCAATTCGCACGAAGTCGAGATCGGTTTCTGCGGAATCGATTGATGCTTTACAGGCTTTTACAATCTCTGGTTCTAGCTGTTCCAGCTCTGCAATGAATGCTTTGGCGGAAAACAAAAACATTCCACTATTCCAGTAATAACTCCCTGTCGCGAGATATCGAGTCGCTGTGGGGGCATCTGGTTTTTCGACAAACTCTCCGACTGAAAAACATCCGCTATGGCCTTTTAAGGGCGAGCCGATATGAATGTACCCGTATCCGGTTTCGGCTCGGTCGGGTTTGACGCCAAAAGTCACCAAGTAATCATCAGCCGTCGCCTGGGCGGCGATGGCTGCCGCTCTTTGAAAGGCTTTTTTGTCAGCGATTGCATGATCTGATGGCAGTAGCAGTATGAGGGCGTTTGGATCAGTCTTCAAAAGCATGAGGGCAGCAACGGCTGCTGCCGGGGCGGTATTTCTGCCGACTGGCTCGAGGACGATTGCCTGCGGATTAATGTTGAGCTGGTTGAGCTGTTCAGCGACGACGAAGCGGTGTTCTGCGTTACAGACGACCATTGGCGCGGTAAATTGCTCAGGTTCATTTATGCGCGAAGCGGTTTCCTGGAGCAATGAGTGGTCTGATGATAGTGGTAATAGTTGTTTTGGATAGGACTCTCTGGACATTGGCCAAAGTCTTGTTCCCGAGCCGCCAGACAGAATGACTGGTGTGATTTTTGTTGTCTCAACCATACTAAACTCCGTTCTCGACGATCATTTGGTAGCGGAATTTCGTTAGAGAACCAAACACTGATTACTTTTTTAGTTAACGCAGAACTATCCACATCATCGCCACGCCGATGACACCAAACAGACTGGCAATAGCCTTTTCCATGGTTCGTTGGGCGATACGGCCTTGCAACCAGGGT
>CALIMD010000229.1 GCA_938028645.1 uncultured Alphaproteobacteria bacterium | reverse complement strand
GGGAAAGATAGAGTTCTCAGCGGTGGCTGATATCGGGGCGCGTCTTATCGATATGTTTGAGGCAGGAGATTTCGACGTATGCACTATGATCTACAATAAATTCCAATCCGCAATGACGCAAATTGTTACTGAACAACAAATCATACCGGCGAGTATTCCAGAGTCGGATAATGGGGAAGACATGGTTGGGATGTACGAATATGAACCTGATGAGAGTGCTATATTGGCAGAATTATTGCCGAAGAACGTCTCAACTCAACTCTTTTCAGCTCTATTAGAAAACACAGCTAGTGAGCATGGCGCGCGCATGACTGCAATGGATAGCGCTACCCGCAATGCTGGTGAAATGATTGATAAGTTAACCTTAACTTATAATAGAACGCGACAGGCATTCATCACCAAAGAATTGATAGAAATTATTTCAGGCGCTGAAGCATTGTGATGGGGCTACTTCAAGTTAATAATAGGATGGTGCGTCCGAGTTGGACCAGAAGGAGTAAAAGATGACTACTAACGCAACAGGTAAAATCACCCAGGTTATTGGGGCCGTTGTTGACGTGCAATTTGATGGCGAATTGCCAGCGATATTGAATGCTTTGCATACACAGAATGGTGATACACGACTTGTCTTGGAGGTGGCACAGCATCTCGGGGAAAATATGGTTAGAACTATAGCCATGGATAGCACAGAGGGATTGGTGCGAGGATCCGATGTAACAGATACAGGCGAGGCAATCACTGTTCCAGTCGGTCCCGAGACCCTGGGTAGACTTATAAATGTTATCGGTGAAACTATAGACGAGGGAAAGCCCATAAAGTCGAAGATGTCTTGGCCCATCCACAGGCCCGCGCCAGAATATGTCGATCAATCGACAGAAGCCGAAATTCTGGTAACTGGCATTAAGGTAGTTGATTTACTTGCTCCATATGCCAAGGGAGGAAAAATTGGCCTCTTCGGAGGCGCTGGAGTTGGTAAAACAGTTATTATTATGGAACTCATCAATAACATAGCAAAGGCACATGGTGGATATTCTGTTTTTGCTGGTGTTGGTGAGAGGACGCGTGAGGGTAATGATCTTTATCATGAAATGGTTGAGTCGGGCGTGATAAAGGAAAATGGTGAAGAAGGTTCAAAAGCAGCTCTTGTTTATGGCCAAATGAATGAGCCGCCTGGAGCAAGGTCTAGAGTAGCTTTAACAGGATTGACACTAGCCGAGTACTTTAGAGATGAAGAGGGTCAAGACGTTTTGTTCTTCGTTGACAATATTTTTAGATTTACTCAAGCAGGCTCAGAAGTCTCTGCACTTCTCGGACGTATACCATCTGCTGTCGGTTATCAGCCCACATTAGCAACTGATATGGGTAATTTGCAGGAGCGCATCACATCGACAAACAAAGGATCTATAACTTCAGTGCAGGCAATTTATGTGCCAGCGGATGATTTGACGGATCCAGCGCCAGCTACTTCCTTTTCGCATCTTGATGCAACAACGGTTCTTAGTCGACAGATCGCTGAGCTTGGTATTTATCCAGCAGTTGATCCGTTGGATTCAACATCTCGTATGCTTGACCCAAGAATTATTGGAGATGAACATTATGGAGTTGCGCGTCAGGTTCAAGAAGTGTTGCAAACATATAAGTCACTTCAGGATATAATCGCGATCTTGGGTATGGATGAACTTTCGGAGGAAGATAGGTTGACCGTGGCACGGGCTCGAAAAATCCAACGGTTCATGTCTCAGCCATTTTTCGTTGCCGAAATCTTTACGGGAACACCCGGAGTTCTGGTTCCTCTGGAAGAAACAATCCGAGGTTTTAAAGAGATTGTAGAGGGCAAACACGATGATTTACCTGAGGCTGCATTCTATATGGTGGGTACCATCGATGAGGCCATAGAAAAAGGTAAGGAATTGGCAGCCGAGGCAGCTTAAATACATTACTTGGATTAGAGAGTTTTTAAATGGCCGAGACAACACTTTTTGAACTTGTTTCTCCGGAACGTCTGATACTATCAAAAGACGTAAGTATGGTCGTGGTGCCTGGTTCTGAGGGTTTATTTGGGGTGCTTCCCCGGCACACAAGTATGCTTTCGGCACTTGCTCCAGGAGTGGTAGATATATACGAGGAAGATCTCATAACAGAGCGACTTTTTGTTGTGAATGGGTTTGCAGAGGTTACCGGGGATAGATGCACTGTGCTCGCAGAGGATGTAATTCCGATTGAGGAGCTTAACCCCGATGAGCTAGAAAAAAAGATCGAGGAGATGCGGGTCGATGCAAGAAATGCTAGTGATAAAGAAGCTGATCGGTTGAATGGTTTATTAGCTCAAAAAGAAGTCGTGCTTCAAGCTATGCGTGCCGCAAAACCTGAGTAGATCGTATCTTGGTAAAAGGTAAAAGTCCCTATGCCTATTCATACTTCTCCTAATGTTTCTTTAGGTTATTTTTCGACTTCGATGCGCATTATTAAAACCTTAAAATAATTATAAGCTGTGGTTAAGGTTTCAATAGGGCATGTGTCTAACAAATTAGTGGTAAGGTATTCGCCACTAAGGTGTGGGTATTAAAAATTATACTGAATTTTCCGATCCTAATATTTAATCTATTTATAAGGCGTAACTTTTACGGTTATACTTAGTTGCTTGTGTCTTCGTTTTATTCTGCAAGGGGAAAATTATTCCAAGGAAATCACTAAAATGGCGAGAAATATACTTGTG
>CALIMD010000228.1 GCA_938028645.1 uncultured Alphaproteobacteria bacterium | reverse complement strand
GAGAGCGATTTTATTCCGGGCCATCCAATATCTCCAAAGCCAATTTAATTCGAATAAAATGCTATAACTAATTGTCATAGTCGACCAGGGGTTTACCCCGAATCTTTCCATGGGGCAAGAAGAGCACTAATAAAAAGTATTTAGAAGTTTAATAAAGTTTCATTTATTGTCTCGATGATTCTATATAATCGACGGATTGCATTTCTAACAGGCGCGATATCGTTCGATCAAATTCGAACCCCCAATCGCTCCCTTTGTAAAGGTTTGTAGGGTCTGCAGCCGCTGACATAACTAAATGGGCCTTGCTTTCGTAAAGGGCATCAATCAATACCATAAATCGTCTTGCCAAATCTTGATTTTGACTTGTCATTACTGGCACATCCGAGATAATTATTGACCGAAAACGCTTTGCTAATAATAAATAATCTCCAGCACCCAAAGGAATAGAACAAAGATCGCCGAAACTAAAAAAAGCTACTGCTCCCGAGAGCCTTGGGACATTAATCTGTCTTCCTTTGAATTCAATAACTCCCTGCTGACCTAAATTGCCATCAGTTAAATCGTGGTAGATTTGCTCTAGTAGCAGCGTCGCCTTGTGGTCAGCTGGTTGAATATAGGTTTTTATTGCCTTTATACGATCGAGACGATAATCTTTACCGTCCTGCAGATGTAGAATATCCATTTTGGCTTTGACTAATTTTATAAAGGGCAAAAATAAATCGCGCTGAAGTCCATCCTTATAAAGCTCATCAGGATGTCGATTAGAGGTCGCCACCACTACAACACCAAGCTCTAATAGTGCTGTGAATAATCTGGATACGATCATAGCGTCGGCGATATCACGAACCTCAAATTCATCAAAACAAAGTAACGCTGTATTTTTTGCTATTTTTGCCGCCACGGGGCTTATTGGTTCGGCTTGTTGTTCGTTTCTATTGTTTTGCCGCCAAATGTGAATAAGTTCGTGAGCTTCCTGCATAAATTCATGAAAATGGACCCTTCTTTTATTTTTAACTGCTACGCCATCGAAAAAAAGATCCATCAGCATAGATTTTCCTCGACCGACCCCTCCATAAACGTATAACCCTTTGGGTGTTTCACGAGAATCTGTCGATTTAAATAATAGCTTTTTGATCCACGATCCAGAGACAACACTTAATTCATACCCCCGAAGAAGGTTATGTAAGCGTTCCAACTCATTTACCGCATTAAGCTGTACATGATCTTCAACAAGCTGACCTTTTAGTACCAGATCCCGGTATCCCGCAGATGGGCCTTCACCTAATTTCATGCCTTATTCTTTATCTTCCCCCGGTAACAGGTATGATAGCCCCAGCGCAGTAGCTGGCGCCCTTACTCAATAACCAGACGATTGCCTCAGCAACTTCCTCTGGTTGTCCTACACGTCGGATCGGTATTCCAGGAACAGCTTCGACAGCCCTATTTGGCAGTCCAGCCGAGGCATGAATTTCGGTGTCTATCATTCCAGGTGAAACAGCATTCACGATAACACCCTCACCAGCAACTTCACGCGCCAGTCCCAGCGTGAATGAATCCACAGCACCCTTAGAGGTTGCGTAATGAACAAATTCATTTGGGCCACCCAACCTTGACGCAGCAGAACCAAGGTTTACAATATTTCCACCACCACCACCATTTTTAGTCGACATTCGTCTCACAGCCTCTCGACAACACAGCATTAAGCCGACTACATTTAATTGCATTACTTTATTGATAGCCTCAGCAGTTATATCTTCTATTCTGACTGTTTTTCCAGTGGTCCCAGCGCTTGTTACTAATCCTTTTAGTGGACCTAATTCTTTTTCTGTATCATTGAATAATCTCTGGATATCCTCTTCATTACACATATCACCTTTCACGATGATAGCCCTTCTTCCAAATGATCTCACCTGATCTGCTACTGAAACCGCTGCGTTTTCATCTCGTGCATAATTTATCGCAACATCCCATCCTTGCCGTGCGGCACATATAGCAGTTGCTGCACCAATACCCCTGCTTCCTCCTGAAACAATTAATGCACCAGTCATTTAATGGTTTCCTTTCCATGTTGCTAAGACTAAATCTGAAAATATTTCAAAGTAGATGCCATAAAATTACACGTAGAAATAGTTTAAATGCAAAACTTCTGACAATATTTGTTAAAATAGGAAGTTCAAATTAAGTTTCTGTACAACAATGCAGCCGCAGCAAAAGCAGCAATGGTACTGCCCAGAAACATAAATAAAAGTCGCTGTGGTTTAATACTCCAAATTATTAATCCACATCCTTGGGCTATCCATGACCCCTCTAAAGGTGGCTTGAAGAAAACAAACGCGCAAAATAAAGCTGGCAATGCTGCCAAGGTAAATCCAATTCCATAAGAGTCGGTTATAGCTAACAGGCCGCCATAAAACGCCGGATAGAGCATCATGGCTACAGATGTAAAGGCAAGCACGCCACCCGTGATGCCGCCCACGCTACCTTCTGGAGATAATCTTGCTGTTTCAGCCAGAAGAATACCATGCCATCTTAATGAAGTGACGTTGTAAAGGATCGCGACAATCAATATAGCATTATAGCTCCAGGTCGGGTCAAAGAGTCCTATTAAGACACCTCCAACTGCAGCAAAAAAACTTATGCCACCCATAACTAGACGAGCTGATAGATACGTGCTTCCCAACCAACCCCATAAAATCCTTGCTCCAATTGCTGTTAAGCTTGCTATCGCAAACGCCGAACCCGCTTCCAATTCGCTATAATTGAGCCCGTCGATCATAAAAAGAATAAAGAAACCTGCGAAGATTGATTGCAAACCACCCAACGCGAAAGCACATAATGCCAAATCCCGTAAACTCGCGTCAGAAATTACAATTTTCATTGTTTGAATAGCACCTGAGAATGAAAACTTTACGTCCAAACGCCTATCTGAATCAAAATGTTCCCTCAAAGGTTGAAGAAGCAAAACGATCATGTAAACAATTATTCCAATTACGAAACACGTTCCATAAGCGTCAAGATGAACTGA
>CALIMD010000227.1 GCA_938028645.1 uncultured Alphaproteobacteria bacterium | reverse complement strand
CTTGTGGGGATCGTTTATTAAATGAAAACTTTTTTCCTTGAGCGTTCAGAATATAAAACCTGAAATGCCATCCTCCAAAAACTAAGAACATTAATGCAAGATTTCGAAAATATATGAAACTCACCCACTCGATATTGAATGTTTGCATGCTTTCCACGTTGGGGGTTAAAAAAAACCACGTAACCAAAGCGAGCGCCATATAACATATGTTGCGAGGAAGAAAGTATCCGGGGTATCCAAATACATACTTTAAAATTGAAAACGGGCGGAGGGGCCAGCTAAAAAGTGGAGGCGTTGTTATAAGTGCCGGTGACCACTCTGTTTCATCATTAACCTTGTAGCCATCAATCTCACTGGACATACTGTAGCCTCCCTAGAAAACAAAATGTTTCTTTTCAACCTTATCCTAACGTTTTAGCATTTGTTTAAACTAATATTTGCCTAGAAACGTTAATATATCAGTATGGTAATCTCTTGCGATAGCATTAAACTATTCCTGTTAAGTAAATAGGGTTAGAGAACCTTCATTGGTTATGTAGGATTTTTTCAAGTACAGGAATCAAGTAGCGCCGAAATTCTTCGGGATTTTCTGACATTGGAAAGTGTCCAACATTTTTCATTACCTCAAAATATTCAGCTTTTATCAATTGAGAGAGTTCATAGCCCATCTCAGGTGTAGCAGATGCGTCATATTCACCATTGAGCAAATAAATAGGACAGTCCGAATTAATTAAAGTATCAGTTAACGCATTACGGAGATCGCCATCAACAAAGTAGTAATTTAAATCACCTTTAAAAACACCTGGACCGCTTTGCATATAGTGCCACATCGTTTCCCAGCGTTCATGAGAGGGGGACTGTGGCGCAGTCATACCGGCCATCAATGCTCCTGCAATTTGCCCACCGTGTATATCTGGTCGATGCAAAAGGTCTGACGGCGTCGCTTCTCCAAGGCTTCGGTCCTCGGCAAAAAGCGCAGATTGAAGACCAATAACAGCCTTGAATGATTTTCCATGATTTAATGCCAAATGTAACACTACTCGTCCACCAATAGAACATCCCATTATAACTGGATTTTCAAGCTCTAAGGCAGTCAAAAATGTCATGACGATACTCATATAGGAATTGGTGGTTAGTTCATAAATACTTTTTTCGAATCCATGAGGAGGAGATGATTTTCCATGCCAAGGTAAGTCGAATGTAATCACGCGGAAGTTATTTGTAATTTCTGGGTCGTTTAATAGGTGCTGATATTGTCTGCTATCACTCCCTGCTGTGTGCAGACATACTAAAGGAACACCCTTTCCAGCTTCTTCGAAGTAAAGTCGATGTGGAGTTCCTTCTATAGTTAATTGAATATATTGTCCTTTTATATCTTCTATCTTTGCCGGGGCAGGCCTTCTATAAGTGTTTTCATCTGGTACGATATTGGAGAATAGCATTTCTAGGAGTAATAGGTGCTGGTTAAATTTTATTATATCTCCGGTTACAATCAGGTTTTGAGTTCTACGCATAGTTGAAAGGCATTGAAACCCGGGCGGCGCAGTTGCTTTTTTCAAGTTTAACCAAGCTTTTTTTGTGGCACTTAATGTGAAGTCATAATCTTTTGAATTGAGTATTGGGGAAACCTCTATATCTCCGGAAATAATGGACAATTGAAAGGGGACCTCATCCGCTATTATTTTAATTATCAATGGTGAAAAACAGGAGTGTAGCAATATATTTTTATTGGTCTTTGATTTCTCGACAATATAATCAAACATATTGTTTCCAATCTGATTAAGAATTCGATGGTTTGTTAGGGATAATTTCACTTGCTTTTTAATTGGGCAAGGTTCGTTATTATTCTATCGGGTTTTGCTGTAGTCCCTTCCGGCAATATCCCATACCCCCGTGGATCGCGCCAAATAGAAAATATTCCTAGTCTCTGGGGTGCGATAACCTCCCAGTCGATATTGTCACCAACCATCCAAGTTTCTGTGGCAGCGACATTTAATTTTTCCATTGCAATTTTATAGGCTTGTAACTCGGGCTTTCCAACACCTGCTTCACCCTCTATCTGAACATGGAGAAAATACTGTTCTAAATCAAATTTATTTATTTTTGCTCGCTGTGCTTCTGAAGCACCATTGGTTACGAGTGCGAGTTTAATTCCCTCTAGTTTAAGGTTTTTTAGGGTGGAAATAGCGTCTGGGAACGGCGTGGTTTTATCAAACATAATTGCACCACATCTATCGGCTATTAACCAACGAGTATCCCGATCATATCTCTCATCCGAGCCGATGGCGTTATCAAGGATTGTGAAACGCGCAGTTCTTATATCTAGTCTCCCGCTCTTATGTCTATCGGGCACAGACCAAAAATCTGCTGCGGATTTATCTATTTTGTTTACCAGATCATCTATGTCTTTAGGCGCAGGAACTCCGTGTATTTTTTTTTGTTTCCAGATATCTTGAATAGCTTCATGCCAAAAGACAGTTCGGTGATGGTGGGGTGAAATAAGGGTATCATCAAGATCGAATAATATAGCTTTAGGCCGCATCACAGAAATCCATTAAATGTCGGTAATTGAGGGTGAAGTTTCGGAAAAACCATTTAATTGATTTATTGGCAAGGGGTCGAGCATTTTTCGAATCTTAAAAACTATATTTCCATCAATCTCGGTTCTCTCTAATGTATTTTTAAATACATCACGCATGCCTTTTTTCAATTTTAGTGGAAGGGGTTTGATTGTTTGAACCAATAGGTCAACCATTACGGAATTAACCCTTCCATCTATCTGTAATTCACCAATATTGTCGAGCTTTAGGTTTACAATAAAACGTGTTTTACGAGATGAATTTTTGTTTTTATCTGGAGAGTTTTTATCTTGATGAATGAATAACTGAATTTGGCTAAGTTGTTCATCACTCAGCATTGGAAAGAAAAATGCTCTCCAGCCACTATCAGAAGGTTCGCTTGCTCGTTGCATTAGAAGGAAATCGTCATCTAACCCCCTTATTAAACCGGGCTGGGTTCTATTTATTATATTTCGATTTTCGTGACCTAGCCATAAACTTGGATTGCCCATTCGAATTGCAGCAATGAATATTGCCATAGTAGCCGTTAACTTTAGATTCGGTTTTCCAATTTGGTTGTTTGTGAAATCATTTGCTTTGTTGGGGGACTTGATATTCAGGTCCGATATAAATGTTTCAAGACGCACCCAACCATTTATCAATTGCCCTATAGTTAGTGTTTTAGGAATTATATTTTTATTTATTCTGACAGGTAATGGTTCAATTAGTATCTTTGCACTCCTAGGGAGATCAGTTGTCCCCGATAGGGTCATCAACTTTTCTGGCGTATCTAGTATGACTTTTCCATTAGGTGTTTTGCCAATAACTGTTCCAATGAAAATCGTATCTTTATTTGCAATTATTGTAGTATTGGGGGATGAATTTGGAGTGAGCAATTTTATGATGCGTACATCTACATTTTTGTTTTCAGGCGCGATATCCCTATTAATCCCGAGGTGCTGTATTTTATTTGTCCCAGATCGGATTTTCTCAAGAAAAGTGGTAATAGCGTGTTTTATCCCACTATGATTAGTCGAATATTGTGCAGTATTCTTGGGATATAGATGATTTAATGAATTAGGTGTTGGATTACCTGTTTTTGGCGAACTTTTATTCGCTTCGTTGTCGTCATGTTTCTTTTGATAAGGCGACTGAATATTAGATTTATTATTGTTTTGTTTAGTATCCTCTGCTGGTTTGGATTGTAAAAAGACTACAGGTAAAGATTTTGTAATTTGTTTAGTGGCATTGTTTATATTGATAATATGTCCAATGCTGTTGTTCGTGTTGTGATGAGAATTATTGGCAGACGCCTCTGGATTTGTTTGTGTATTGGATTTTAGAAATAGATTAGATGAATTTTTTTTTGAACTTTCCGTGTTTTGGATAGTGTTAAAATTTTTACTATAAATAT
>CALIMD010000226.1 GCA_938028645.1 uncultured Alphaproteobacteria bacterium | reverse complement strand
TGGTCTAACTTTCTGGGCATTGTGTTCATGATAACTAGAGAGTTTCGTTTCAATATTATATTTTTTTAAGAGTTTCCTAGAAACACGGGTATCTTCGCATAGAATCCTATCGGCATCACGACAAGCTTCGATGGCACGTAGAGAAATGTCACCCATATTACCAATAGGGGTCGAAACAAGAATAAGATTGGGTGTTGAATTCGTGATTGTCATAATTTAGTCTTTAGACCCAAGTTTACTGTCCCCTTTATTTAAAGTATTGTCATCCATTAAAGAGCCGTCTCAGGAGGCACTCTGTGGTATTTTTTTTAATAGAGCCTGTTATAAGATCATTTGCAACAACTAGGAGCCGATCAGCGAGTTTTTTTTGGTTGGCGCTTATTTTTTTATCAGGCTGCCAATCAGAGCATCAAAAAGTATCAAAAGAGCCTGATCAAATTAGATCGTCTACCAATTCTCATACGATAGTTAAAAAGGAGCTTAGGAAAAAAAGCCATTCGAATACTGCTTTTGGGGCACATCCTGAAAAGAAAAAAAATAATCCCCACAAGCACAAGTTGGGCAAAATTGAGAAACATCAATTAAAAGCACCGGCCTCACAGGGAGTAAAAAATTTTATTACTGATCGTAAAGAAAGGCGACATAATGAAAATATAATTAAGAAAATTGGGATCTTATTGCCATTATCTCAAAATTCAGGGGGCAAAGGCAAGGCATTCCTTGATGCAATCCAATTAGCACTTTTTGAGGCCGCTAATGACGATATAGAGTTAATCATAATTGACACAAAGGGTGACCCTGAAAACGCGGCTAAGGCCGTCGGTTCTCTGATTAAAGAGGAGGTAAAGTTGATCTTGGGTCCATTTTTTAGTGGGTCTACCGAGGCTATAGCTCCTTTGACTAAAGCGGCTCAAATACCAGTAATAAGTTTTTCTAATAACACAAAAGTGGCCGGGGATGGTGTTTACGTTTTCGGTTTTTTGCCAGGACAACAAATTACTCGAATTCTGGAGTACAGTTTAACTAGGGGATATGAGGAGATCGGAATACTTGTACCTGCTAATGATTTTGGGAAACTGTCTTTGTCGGTTGCGCGTAACCTATCAGATAAAATAGGTGTTCAACTAGTTTCGGAGCTATTCTTCAATCCAAACAGTTCCGATTTTAGCAACGCCGTAAGGGAATTTGCGGAATATGATAGTCGAAATCACAAGTTAAAGTTACAGAAAAAGCAACTAAAGCGTCAATCGGATGAGATAGCAAATACTGCATTAAACCGACTTTCTGGATTGGAGACATTGGGAGACCCATCCTTTGACGCTGTTCTGTTGCCATCCGGGGGCGCCGAATTACGTATTATAGCACCTTTACTTGCCTTTTATGATGTGGACCCATCCCGTATTCGACTATTAGGAAGTACTCTATGGGATAATCATAAAGATCTGAACTTAGAGCCTGCGCTCATAGGAGGATGGTACGCCGCGCCTTCGCCCGAGCTTCGAAAAGCCTATGAATTGAAATTTGAAAGAATATTTGGTTATTCGCCACCACGACTCTCTAGCTTGGGGTATGACGCCATGCTTCTCGCTGTGAAGCTAACATCTGGAAACTTGGGGATGAATAACAGTTCCACTTTAATAACAGACCCTAAAGGGTTTCTTGGTGTTGATGGAATTGTGAGATTTTTGAAAAATGGCACAAATGAAAGAGGATTAGCAATCCTGGAAGTCGGACCAGATGGGGCGAAAGTGATCGATAAAGCCCCAAAATTGTTTGTTCAAACTAATTAGGAATATTAACAGAGTCTAGTAGGCAACGAACGACACCATTTAATCGTTGTCGTCCTGAGTCTGTCGCCCTCAAATAGAAGTCATCTATCCTGAGGTAACCTTCGTTTTTTAATAAATAGAGTGCCTCTTTATCAAACAGTTGGCCGAGAGTTTGCCCAGTAAGTTTATATAATTTTTTCAAAGAAACTCCCTCCTTCAACCGGAGGCCCATCATGATGGTCTCTGTGAGTTGTTCAGATATGCTAAGAACATTTTTTTCTACTAACGCATTACCTTTAGCTTCAACCTCTTTTAACCAAGAAAAAGGTGCTGTAAGTGAACGTGTGGCTTTGCGTTTTCCTCCATTGTCTGTCAGCCTACTATGGGCTCCTGGACCAACGCCTAGATAATCCTCAGATCGCCAATATATCATGTTATGCTGACATTCTGACCCTAAATGGGCATAGTTTGAGATCTCGTAATTTTGTAATCCGGCGGAACTTAGTTTCTCGTTGGTGACCTCATAGAAATCGCCTGCAGTTTCGGAGCTTGGCATTTCAAAACCCCCGTTCTTATATTGAGAATAAAACGCCGTGCCTTTTTCGATGGTGAGCTGATATACCGACATATGCTCGCCAGCAAGATCCAAAGCCTGATCCAACTCTAAAAGCCAGCTCTCAATGGTTTGTTGGGGCCTCGCGTATATGAGATCGAAAGAGACCCTGTCGAATGACTTGTGAGCAGCTTTAAGTGCGTTTATGGCATCAAGCCGATCATGACTTCTCCCCAGGAATGACAAAGCTTTATCGTCAAAAGCCTGGATGCCCAAAGATACTCTATTAATACCAGCTTGTTTAAAAGAATTAAAAGTTTGGTATTCAATAGATGAGGGGTTTGCTTCTAGAGTTATTTCTATTGGTTTTTTTACGTCCCATATTTGTTTTGCTGCTTGAATAGCTTCAAAAACAGTTTCTGGTTTCATCAAAGAAGGCGTTCCTCCTCCGAAAAAAATACTCTTGAGCTTTTTTTTGTTTTGATCTCTCGATAGAAAAGTTAATTCGTTAACAAGCGCTTTTTCCCAACGACTGTGATCTACGCTTTCAACAACATGACTATTAAAGTCACAATAGGGGCACTTTGAAAGACAAAATGGCCAGTGTATATATAGACCAATATTGGAACTAATTTCCTCACTGTTCATCGTATTCATTCTGAACGTATGATAGGAATTTTGCGAATGCTTTAGCACGATGGCTAATAGAGTGCTTTAGTTTTTGATCAAACTCACCAAATGTTTTATCGTAACCGGTGGGTATGAATATCGGGTCATAGCCAAACCCGTTCCCCCCCCTTGGTGGCCAGCAGAGGGTACCGTTAATTGAACCCTCAAAAATCTCTGTCTTATTATCTGGCCAGGCAAGCGCCAAGGCACAAAAGAAACTAGCTGATCTTGACGCTTCTATCTTAAGTTTTACGTCTACCTCACACAAAGCAGCGTTAACTTTTTCCATCGCCATAGAGAAATCTTTATCCTCGCCAGCCCAGCGAGCCGAATAAATGCCAGGCTCTCCGTCTAGGGCGTCTACACTTAATCCAGAGTCATCGGCAAAAGCAGGAAACCCGGTTGCAAGGGTTGCGGCTTCAGCCTTGAGTCTGGCATTTCCTGAAAAGGTATTGGCGGTTTCCTCGGGTTCAGGCAAATTAAGACTAGCAGCGGAAATCAGTTTCAAACCCAATGGCTCAAGCAAGTCACGAATCTCGATTACTTTCCCTTGATTATGGCTCGCTATTATTATTTTGTTTGAGGGTCTAATTTTTTCTAAAAACAATTATTCGATTCCGAGTGCATGTTTTTGAAGTTTAACCAACTGACTTATGCCAATCTCTGCCAACTGTAGAAGCTCATTGAATTCACTCTTGTCGAACGCCTTGTCTTCTGCGGTAGCTTGCACCTCGATGATTTTATTGGCCCCAGTCAAAACAAAGTTTGCGTCCACGCCCGCGTCGGAATCTTCATTATAGTCAAGATCTAATAATACTTGTCCGTTATAAATGCCGCAAGAAACGGCGGC
>CALIMD010000225.1 GCA_938028645.1 uncultured Alphaproteobacteria bacterium | reverse complement strand
GTGCGTTAATATCGGTATAAATAATATACTTAAACTTAGTGGAATAAACTTGAAGAGCAAGTAAACTCATCCGGTTTTATTCATATATTCTGCAGTAAATCACATAAATTGATTCGGCTATGACATATTGTTTAAGGCTCTTCATATCGAATTTCCCCATTTGGAAAAATAGTGACCCAATCACCAGTCTTGAAATCTGGATTTTTGAGCGTTAAAATTGGAATGGAACCCCATCCTATCTGCTTCGCTGCTATAATCCCGATCGGTATGATCGCATCATGGTTTCCTAGTATCATCGCCTTAGGTGCCAGGCCAGAATATATTAATTCTAGTATTATCGCAGACGAGGAGCTGGACCCAATTAGGTTGGGTATCACTAATATTTTATTAGCAGTTGCTTCGCCATTTTGTGGATGCCCTTTTTGCACAACCTTAGATGTTTTTACACTTACGCCGCCCCAAAAACTTATGGGGGTATCAAAATACAGAATTTCGCCAGTGGCGCTCCCACCAATTATTACTGTCGATTTAGTTTTTAATTCCACACTGAATTATCCCAAATCAGTTGACCGGATTGCGCACTTCTAACGCAATCAATCAACGAGCCAAAAACTGGTGCGTATCCGGTATTGCCTTCCGTGTAATGTGCAAACTTCGCCGAATTAGTCATTAGTATCCCCGTTTGCTTTGGTAAAATTGGTGTGACAACTACACAAGTATCAATCACAAAGGTCACACCCAAATTCCTAAGATCTTCATCGGCGCCATCATGCTTGAGATTGGCCATGGTATGACGCCCCGTGCAGATATAGACTGGGACTTTAAAACTCTTTCTATCTGCTAGTGCTAATAAAGTACGACATTCATTATTTGAAAAATGAGGGCTACCAACTGCAACACAATCTATTTTGTGTGTTCCTGGAGTGCTTAAACTATTACGAGCCTCGATAACCATTTCTTTAGTTATAGGTATAGTCTCCTGAGGCTTTTGACCGGATAATGCTGTTAGTGTGTTGGGAGCTTCGGGAGTTAACCCACTTAAATGCACCAGCCCGACGGAGCCAGTGCTAGCCGCTCCAGCGCATAATGCTTTCATTTGGTCTTCGGTAACATTGTTAGGCAATCCATGCACTACAGAAACGGTCTCTCCGGTTAATTTGCCTACCATGGACCCTAATACAGGAAAAAATGCGTCTTCCTGTAGAAGTTTATTTGATAAATTGGATACATCTAACATCAATTTAGCCGTTCTATTCTCAGAACGATGCAATCCATAATATGGGGCTCGGGCAGAAATTGCACAGGCGACATCTAAGAAATCACCATATCTATTGGTTCTAGCTCCTAAAATACTGTTTGTGAAAGCGACTGCATTGGATTCTCCCCATGCCACTTGTTGGCCTAAACTTGGGCGAGCCCCTGCTTGATATGGCGCACAGGTCCAGGTGGGTATACAGCCCATTTCTTGGTGCGCTTTCATCAGACGATAGGCCATATCACGTTTTTCTTTACATAGTTTGGTCTGGTTAAATTTGCTAAGATTAAGGGCGCCAACATTAGTTGTAGTTGGAATTTTAACCTGCGTTCCATTTTCTGCTAGTTTTTCGCAATAAAGAACACCTGAGTCACCGTGGTAAAGACAGCCATCGACATGACTGGATACAATTGGGATTAAACTATTGGCTCCGAGTATTTTGGCCGACTCTACTACGAGTTCCATCGCCATTTGATCTCCGGGTGTTCCGGTATTTCCGGCCAAAACATTTTTTTCATATTCGCTTAGTTTTATCATTATACGTCACCAAGCTCTGCTTATGATGATACTGATTTTATATTTTTTACAATAATACTGATCTAAAACTGGCGCCATTATAAACAAACAAAGTACCTTCTCCGATATCAGTCCACAGACCATGTAGGGATAAGGAGCCATGCTCAACGGCCGCTTTCACAAATGGAAAACTCATAAGGTTTTCCAGTGATATTATAATGCCCTCTTTTTCCAGCGCCGCGATTTGATTTTCCGGACTTTCTATATGCTGCACGCGGTCGTATCCTCGTCTCAGAATATCCATCCATTGACCAATAAAACTTGATTTTTCCTCAAGTTCTGGTGCAGTACCAGAGCACATTTTATGGCATGCATTTATGCCACCGCAGTGAGAATGTCCTAATACAATTATGTGCGGTACTTTTAGAGCTGTAACAGCATATTCAACCGCGGCCGACGTTCCATGATGGTCTCCATTGGGATTATACGGTGGTACTAGGTTTGCTATATTACGATGGATGAAAAATTCACCGGTTTCAGATCCAAAAATAGCTGTTGCGTGTACACGACTATCACAACACGAGATGATCATTGCCTGAGGATGCTGTCCTTCTTCGGCTAACTGTTTATACCTAGGTTTATTTTCTTCAAATTTCCCGGTTTTCCAGATCTTATATCTTTTTACCAGATAGGGTGGTAGTGATGAAAAATTTGACATTTTTCCTCCAGTTTCGATTAATATAATTAAGGTTTAAAAGAAAAAAAATCCACAGTGCTCCGAAAATTTTTATTTTGTTTACTGTTTTTTTATCCTTTAGTTTAAAAACAAGCAGCGATTAATATTAATGAATTTTGTCCTTCGTATTGCGTTTAATCAAGAACATCATTCAACCACCTGTTTTGGAGATTTGGATGCGAAGTAACACAACAATTCATGTTATATCTTGTCATGCAGAGGGGGAGGTTGGTGATGTCATTGTTGGCGGTGTTGCCCCTCCACCGGGTGCAACACTGTGGGAGCAGAGAACCTGGATTGAGAAGGATCAATCTCTTCGTAACTTCATGCTAAATGAACCAAGGGGTGGCGTGTTCCGTCATATGAATTTGCTTGTTCCTCCTAAAAATCCCATTGCTCAAATGGGTTGGATTATTATGGAACCGGAAGCAACACCTCCTATGTCGGGATCAAACTCTATCTGCGTTGCAACAGTTCTTTTGGACAGTGGTATTGTTAAAATGACAGAGCCAATTACGGAAATGGTGTTGGAGGCTCCAGGAGGACTAGTAAAGATAGTTGCCGAGTGCAAGGATGGAAAAGCAGAACGAATTAAGGTTCAAAATGTACCTGCCTTTGTTGGAGATTTAGGTGTTGATCTTCATATCCCTGAGCTTGGGACAATTAAGGTAGATACGGCCTATGGGGGTGACACTTTCGTTGTCATAAACACCGATCAGATTGATTGTAATTTAATTGAGACCGAGGCACGAAACCTAGCTGAACTCGGTGTTAAAATCACGAATGCTGCTAATAACCAACTACGATTTGATCATCCTGAAAATAAGGACTGGAATAAGTTCTCTTTTTGTCTGTTTGCTGGGCCGGTCATGCAAAAGAATGGAGAGTTATGGGCTAAATCGGTTGTGGCAATTCAACCGGGTAAGATTGACCGCTCCCCTACCGGAACTGCTCTATGTGCGCGAATGGCTATCCTTCGGAAATCTGGAGTTATGCGAGTTGGTGACGTGCTGACTGTATCTTCAATAATAAACTCTGAATTCAGGGGCTCTATCTTGGAGGATACATCTGTCGGACCTAAATTAGCGATAGTTCCTGAAGTAAGCGGTCGGGGATGGATAACTGGTACGCACCAATTTCTACTAGACCCATCTGACCCCTGGCCTGAAGGTTACAGACTAACGGACACGTGGCCTAATTATAAATGACACTAAGTAATAGGAGCTTTAAGGCTCGAAAATGCTTCGAGGGCTCGTTGTCGTGAAACCTTTAGGTCTACAATTGGTTTAGGATAAGTTTCTCCGAGTTTTACCTTACATTTATCCAGCAATTCTGTCGACGCTTCCCAAGGATTGAATAAAACAGAATTGGGCAAATTTTCTAACTCGGGGATAAAACGTCGAACAAAAACTCCTTCTGGATCAAATTTTTTCCCCTGTGTAATCGGATTGAATATACGAAAATATGGGGCTGCATCTGCGCCACAACCTGCAATCCATTGCCAGCCGGCGCTATTGTTAGCCAGATCTGCATCAAATAGACAATTCCAGAACCAAGACTCGCCATGATGCCAGTGCAGCAGAAGATTTTTAACTAGAAATGAGCCTACGATCATGCGCAGTCGATTGTGCATATATCCTGTCTGCCAAAGTTGCCGCATTCCTGCGTCAACAATTGGATAGCCAGTCTGTCCTGTTTGCCAAGTCCTCAATAAACTTTCATCAGTAGTCCAAGGGAAATTATCGAATTTCGATTGAAGATTGGTTTTGGGAAGCCCTGGGAAATGATAGAGAAGAGAGTTGGAAAACTCTCTCCAACCTAATTCCGACAGAAAATGTCCTATGTCCTTTTCCAGATGCGGATTGAACTCTATTTTCTGTTTGGCCGCGTACCAAACAGTGTTGGGTGATATCTCCCCCCATCGAAGGTAAGGCGAAAGTCGAGAAACATTAGCCTTGACTGGAAAGTTCCTCCCCTCCTTGTAGTCAGCAATTTCATTTTTGATGAATTCTGTCAGTCTTTCTTTTGCTCCAATTTCACCAACACGCCAATCATTTATTACTGACTTCTCCCAATACTTGTTAGTTAGAAGATTTAGACCATCGATATGTGTCTCGCCTTTTGAATCATTTTGAACAAATTTTATTGATGTTGGCGGTTCCGGCGAACGAGGCGGGGATGCATTGAGACATCCTCTGCGGTAAAATGGTGTGAACACCTTATAAGGTGTCCCATCAGCCTTGAGTGTTTCCCACGGCTCCCATAATACAGAACCACCAAAACTCAAAACAGTAAGACCAGTTTCACCTAGTCTTTTTTTGATGTTGCTATCGCGTGCAATGGAGCTTGCATCATACAACCTATTCCAAGTTAACGATTGAGGTTTTTCCTCCGCGATAAGTCTTTTCAAAATCTCCA
>CALIMD010000224.1 GCA_938028645.1 uncultured Alphaproteobacteria bacterium | reverse complement strand
GCCATCCATGGTGTTAAGGAACGTCTTATCAATTCTGTAAAAATAAGAATGCGTTCCGATATGCCCATAGCGTTCTGCCTTTCTGGCGGAATAGATTCCTCAACAATAGCAGGTATAGCAACAAAAGAATTTGACTCTGATATCAAGACTTTTTCAATAATAGATGATGACGAACGCTATAATGAACGTACCAATATTGAATCCCAAATAGAGTTCCTAGGGTGCTCTAATCATCGAACACAGACGAGTACGAAAGGTTTTTTTGAGAGGTTAAAAGACCTTGTTGCATATCACGATATGCCAGTAGCAACGCTCACATACTATCTGCATTCTTTCATGTCTGAAGCCATATCCGAAGCAGGTTGCCGCGTAGCCATTTCAGGGAATGGCGCTGACGAATTATTCACTGGCTACTACGACCATTATTCCTTTTGGTTGGCTGAGATGAAAAATAAAAATTCTTTTACTGATCTTCAATCAGATTGGCAAAAAAGTTACGGTGCTTACGTTCAAAACCCTGTACTTCAAGACCCTCTGGTTTTTTTTAAAAACCCACTTGAGAGAGGTCACATATTTCTAAATTCGGAAACTTTCAATGCGTGGTTGCATGATCCGTTCGAGGAAACTTTTGAGGAATCCGAATATTCGAATAACCTGCTGAGAAACCGAATGTTAAATGAGATCCGTCATGAAACTATACCCGTGATCTTACATGAGGACGATAGAAACTCTATGTACTATTCTGTAGAAAATCGTTCGCCGTATCTCGATAGAGATTTAGCAGAATTCCTTTTCCAAATTCCCCCAGAGCTTTTAATCAAAAATGGGTATGTAAAATATCTTTTGCGCGCTGCTGGGACCGGTTTTGTTTCCGATAATGTACTATGGGATAAACGTAAAAGAGGTTTCAACGCCCCAATCGATCATTTGGTCGACAGGAAAGATAAAGTCACGCGGGAGCACTTAATGGCAGATGGACCTATTTTTGATCTAGTAAGAAAAGATAAAATAGAGTCGTATCTTAATTCTGACCTGACCGATAATAGCTTCTCTAAAAATCTATTTAGCTTTATATCAGCTAAATTATTTTTAGAACACTACCAGGACTGGAACCCATGAAATATTGTATCCAGTGTATTCTTCCAGAAACACGCCCCAGTTTAGTAATAGATAAGAAGGGAATATGTTCGGCTTGCCGTGGCCACGAAGATAAAGAGCGAAGCATTGATTGGAGCGCGCGTTCCAAAATGTTTGATAGTATAGTAAAGCGAGCAAAAGAAACGTCGCGTGACTACGATTGTATAATACCAGTGAGTGGCGGAAAAGATAGCTGGTATCAGGTTATTAAGAGCCAACTTCATGGTTTGAAAATTCTTTGCGTTAGTTGGCGTACCCCCCAAAGGACGGCGGTTGGACAAGAAAATTTAGACCAACTGATTAAAAAGCTTGGAGTGGATCATATTGATTTTTCGATTAATCCAAACGTTGAAAAAAGATTTATGATGGCGAGTTTTGAGAAAAAGGGAGCAACAGGCATTCCCATGCATATGGCTATCTTTGCAATTCCATATAGGCTTGCCACACAATTACGCGTGCCTCTTATAATTTGGGGCGAAAATCCCCAACTAGAATTTGGGGGGCCAGAAGCAGATAGGTTGAGTACTGAATTAGATGTCAACTGGATTGCAAACTATGGTGTTACCAATCAAACAAAGAGAGAGGACTGGATTGGGGTTAACGAACTAACTGATGCTGATCTATCCCCATATGCTCTGCCTACCACGGCAGATTTGAAAACTTTCCATCCTAAGTCTATTTTCCTGGGTTCATTTTTCAGGTGGGACTCTTTTGAAAATTTTGAAGCCGCGACGAAGTACGGGTTTTCTAGCCATAGTTCAAATAAGAAAACAGGCAGCTGGGAATTTGCCGATATAGACTGTCATTTCATTTCACTGCACCATTTCTTAAAATGGCATAAGTACGGGTTTTTAAGAAATTTTGACAATTTGTCAGTTGAAATTCGATATGGCAGAATCAGTCGAAAAGAGGCTATACAAGATTTAGAAAAAACGGGCCTCCAAAAACCCTGCGAAGATATTGAGCGGTTCTGTGATTTCATGGAAAAACCAGTTGATTGGTTCTGGAGCACAACTGAGCGGTTTCGAAACAAGGAAATCTGGATTAAAGAGAAAAATACCTGGAAAATACCCGGTTTCATAACCCAAGAATGGGATTGGGAGAAGGCATGAACTTAGATGAAGAATTATGCCGGTTCTGTAAAAGTAACAAAGTGTTAATTAAACAATTCAATCGGCCGCCAAAAGGCGAAACTAACTTTGGGTTTTTGCCCTACAATCGATCATTATGGCAGTGCACCGGATGTCAGCATATTACGAATAAACACAACTTCAATATCGATACAAACTTTTATAAAAAAACATACCAACGGACGACCTATAAAGAAAAAACCCGTTCTCGTTTTACCGATTTGATGTCTTTGCCGAGGGAACAATCAGATAATCGGCAACGGGTGAATTTCATTGACAATTTCTGGAACGACACTCAACCAGATAAAGAAAAATCATGTCTCGATGTAGGAAGTGGTTTAGGAGTATTCCCAGCTGTTCTAAAAGAATTAAACTGGGACTGCGTAGCCATTGAGCCGGATCCAGAGGCCTGCGAAATAATTCGCGAGCAGGTTGGTATTGAAGTTTTGTCGGAAGACCTGATTGAGTGTCATAAAATTGGGGAATTTAATTTAATTAGTTTCAATAAAGTTCTAGAGCACATACAAAATCCAAAGGAGATGCTCTTGCAATCTACCTTAAATCTAAAATCTGGAGGGCTTATATATATTGAACTGCCAGATGGCGAAACAGCATTAGAAAAATCCGGCCCCGACCGAGAAGAATTCTTTGTTGAACATTTTGACGCATATTCTCGAAAATCTTTGAAGTTTTTATTGAACTCAGTAAAATTTAAAATTCTTAAAATCGATCAAGTTTGTGAGCCTAGCGGAAAGTTCACACTCCGTGCTTTTGCGATGCCGCTATGAGCAGGCAATGATATGAATAGTGTAAACATGACCTTACAAACGTTCGATACAGATCTTTTCGGTTTTTCCGTCTACAGGGCTAATCTGGAAAAATACTCAGATATCTCTGCACTCGACAACTCCATACCAAAAGATGCAGGGCTTGTTGCAATTCGTGTCCCACGGGAATGGGAGAATGCTATGCGGCATACTCAATTCCGTAAAATAGAAAATCTTATTTATTTTGAGCGTTCCTTTGAAGGAAATGAAGAGATGGAGTTACCCTCCAACGTTCGCCTAGCCTCGACATACGATGCAGACACTTGCTCAAATATAGCTCAAAACTGTTTTACCCACGACCGGTATCATACCGATCAATACCTTGATAATAAAATCGCTGATCAAAGCAAATATGCATGGGCTCAAAATAATATTTTGGGGCGGAGTGATTTAAATTTTGTCATTCAACTAGAGGATCAAATTGTTGGATTTATTTCGTGTCTCCAAGAAGATAATTTAGTTACCATTGATTTAGTTGGGGTCTCAACTGAAGCTCAGGGAAAAGGAATAGGAACAATATTGATAAACGCTGTTATTTCCCATTATACCAACAGCGTTTCAGCGATAAGAGTAGGAACCCAATTAAATAACGAGGCCTCAATTGGGCTATACAATTCAACTGGGTTTAAAAAAGTAGATGAAGCAATCACTTTTCATTGGACCCCAAACAATATAGAAGCCATTTAATGAAGAAGAACCTGAATGTAGGCGTCGTTGGACTAGGAGTTGGGGAACAGCATGTCGCAGGTTACCAACAACTAGACGCCATCAGTGTAACCGATATATGCGATATTAATCCAAAGGTTTTAAAGGATGTAGGAGATAGGAATAAAATTTTTGGCCGACACTCTGATTATCGAATGATAACAGAGAATCCTGAGATCGATATTGTCAGTATTGCAAGTTACGACGACCATCATGTTGAGCAAGCTATAAGCGCTTTTAATCATGGTAAACACGTGATGATAGAAAAACCAATAGCATTGAATAGAATAGATTCTGAGCGACTTCTGAGAGCTCAACAAGATAGCGGACGCTTAATAACTTCCAATCTAATTTTGAGGCAGTCTCCCCGGTTCAAAGAGCTCAAATCCTGGATTGATGACGGCTATTTTGGAGACATAGTTGCTATAGAAGGCGATTACATCCACCAAATACTTTGGAAATTAACCGACGGTTGGCGGGGTAAAATGGATTTCTATTGTGTAACCTATGGTGGAGGAATCCACATGATCGATCTGATGCGCTGGCTGATAGGTCAAGAAGTCATTGAAGTGAACGGAATGGGAAATAAACTGCTCACTAGAGATACATCATACAAGTTTGATGATATAATCATGAATTTACTTAGATTTGAAAATGGAACTTTAGGGAGATCTATGTCAAATCTTGGTCCACAACGTCCGCAAATTCATGCGTTAAATGTATATGGTACCAAACAAACCTTCATTAACGATATTCCACATGCCAGATTATATAATGGAGATCAGCCGCATCAAGAAACCACTGTCACAACAGCGTATCCGGGAATTGAAAAATTTGACCTGATACCTGATTTTGTGTCCGCAATCCGGGAAGATAGACAACCCGCGATATCCGTAACCGATATTTTTCGAGTAATGGATATCTGTTTTGCATGTTACGATTCTTTAGATGCCCAGAAAACGGTTCCAGTGACCTACCTTATTTGAAATTTATATAAGAGATAAATATGCCAACGCATAACATACCCTTTGGCCAACCGATGCTGGATCAAGACGAGATTGATGCTGTCACCAAAGTATTAAAAGGCCCAATTTTAGCCCACGGGTCGGTCTGTCTCGAATTTGAAGAAGCCTTTGCAAAACATATAGGAGTTGATCACGCTATTTCTGTTTCTTCGGGTACATCCGGTCTTCATTTATCCTTATTTTCGCGTCAAATTGGACTGGGAGATGAAGTGATAGTGCCCGCAATGACGCACGTGGCGACAGCTCATGCGGTAGAATACTGTTCAGCAAAACCCATATTTGTAGATGTTGATCCTAAAAGTGGCAATATTGCATCTG
>CALIMD010000223.1 GCA_938028645.1 uncultured Alphaproteobacteria bacterium | reverse complement strand
AAGGTTTCCAATTACTGTCCTAAATGCTGCTATTTTTTCCTGTTCATTATCAAAATCTCGTTCCGTAATATCACGCAATGATGTAATCTTCTCGCTGCTTACAGTTTTGGTCATGTAATTCAATAATGTTGCAAAATCCCTTGATTTTTCTGCATTTGTCTTTGCATTCATAGCAGCAGACTTACTGTTAAAAACAAACTGTTTTATCTTCCTCGTTGCAGGCTTTGTGAACTCATCTTTCCGTAATTCGTAACTTTCCCTTAATTTTTTTTCGGGGATTAAAATTTCTTTGGCTATTTCTTTTGGGGTCAAGTGAATATAGGTTGCTCGTCTGTATTCTGGTGCTGTTAATTCATCTTTATTTTTATCATAGATTTTCTTCAATTCTTCTTCGTTTGGTGTGGTTGTTATGATCGCATCATTCAGTGACATGACAACAGCATGAACTCTTCGTCTTTCGTAACGATAGCGAAGCAACATCTCTATCATTTTTGCATTCGGCTCTATAAAACCGCCTAACGCTGTAACAAGTTGATTTCGTTTGATTTCTTCTCTTAGGGTTTTAAAAAATGCTTCTTCGGTCAAGTCTGCATTATAAAGACTTCTTCGAAATAATTCTGGACTAAACTTTCCTAGCTGGTCCTTAAAAGCAGGAGAATTAGCAACCCAATCTTTTAATTGGTTCTGGCTAATCATAAGTTTCATATTGGAGGTCTCTGCCGCAACAAGACCGTTATTAACCATGGATTTAATGACTGAGTCCAAAACTTGGGGCCTTACCAAGGAAAGATATTCTGGTGGTAAACGCATGGCTTTACGAGTTCTTTCAAACTCTTGTCTGATATCATCAGAGTCGTATTCAATTTCTCCTATAGATATTGCCGTTTCTGCTTTTTGATCGCCTAAAAAAATATCACCTATACCCCAAATAGCAAAACTCAAAATAAGTATGCCAAATAAGACTTTTATAAAAATGGATGTTACTTTAGAACGAATAAATTGCAGCATGCTAAATCCGATACACAGAAAGATGGGGCGTTTAAACTAACAAATGCTCTCTCGTCGATATATTAAGCGTGTGGGTGGCTTCACCGCAACACGGTTTCCTTTTAAACTTAAGATTAGGAATAAAAAACAAAAAAGGAAAAAATATTTTAATATTATTTAAAAAAGCCTTTTATGAAATTTTAACGCGTTTTGGAGTTTGAGATGGTCGACCGTTTATTGATAGCTGGTAATTGGAAGATGAATTTAGATAAGGCGGGAGCGATTGAACTTACTGACGCGCTAACCAGAGGCCAAGGCACAGTTAAAGGGGTAGATGTGGCAGTTTTTCCCCCATCTCTGTGGTTAACTTTGGTTGGTGATTTAATTGGATCTACTGATATTAAACTAGGTGGGCAAGACTGTCATGGAGAGTTGGAGGGAGCGCACACTGGTGATATATCCGCTAAAATGTTGAAGGATGTTGGCTGTGATTACGTGATTGTAGGGCATTCAGAACGGAGAACGGACCATTTTGAGACGAATGAAACTATAAAGAAAAAAGTTTTAATGTCTCTTCAGAGTAATCTGTGTCCCATAGTTTGTATTGGCGAGACTTGGGACGAACGTAATAAAGGGGTAGCGATCTCAACTGTTTCAGCTCAATTAAAAGAAAGTATTCCAGATGAATTGGGTAGTGAACAGTTTATAGTAGCGTATGAGCCGGTTTGGGCAATTGGCTCCGGAAGAACACCGACCTTGAACGATATAGAAGAAATGCACGCTTCCATCAAAGAAACACTTCTTACTATTAATCATAAAGCCGGTAAAGTACGCATCTTATATGGTGGGTCAGTGAAACCTGGGAATGCCGCTGAAATCTTTAAAGTAAAGAATGTCGGTGGTGCTTTGGTTGGGGGGGCGAGCCTATCAGCCACTGACTTTGGTGAGATAATAAGTATCGCTGGAGCCAAAAACTAGTATTTCAAAGGTTTTTACTAGATAAAAATTAAGTTTAACGATAGAACGTAGCAATCAGCGTCGGCGACGTTAAGATAATTCGAATTTTTCGGGGACACTCATGACCGAAGTTTTACTGTCTATACATCTTATGATTGCAGCAGCTTTAGTAGTTATAATTTTATTGCAGAGAAGTGAAGGTGGGGGGTTAGGTATCGGCGGCGGCGGCGGCGGTGGCGGAATGGGGGGATTCATGTCTGCTAGAGGAACAGCCAATTTATTAACGAGAGCAACTGCTATTTTGGCTACTTGCTTTTTTACTACAAGTTTAACGTTGGCGATTATAGCCGATTCGGGTCGTAAAAATTCAATTGCTGATCAGATTAGAGCGGAAGAAACTCCATCAATCCCAAAAGCCCCCCAAGCACCAGTGTCCAAGTAACAAATCAATTGCTCAGTATTTAGCCATTCTCGAGCATGTCTCGCTAGCTTTTGTTGTAAAAGCTAGATTAACAGTGTTACATTTTTATCTTTTGCGATATACAAATTGTCCATGTCTAAGTTTATATTCATAACTGGTGGTGTGGTCTCTTCGTTGGGAAAAGGATTGGCGTCTGCGGCACTTGGTGCTTTGCTTCAGGCTCGTGGATATAAAGTCCGATTAAGGAAATTAGACCCATATCTTAATGTGGATCCAGGCACTATGAGCCCATATCAACATGGTGAAGTCTATGTGACTGACGATGGGGCTGAAACAGATTTGGACTTAGGTCATTACGAACGATTCACCGGTGTCCCGGCCAAACGATCCGACAATGTGACTACGGGGCAGTTATACATGGACGTTTTGGCCAAGGAAAGGCGTGGTGATTATTTAGGGGCCACCATCCAGGTTATTCCTCATGTGACTGATGCTATAAAGGCTTTTGCAAAAAGTGATTTAACAGACGAAGATTTTGTTCTTTGCGAAATAGGGGGTACGGTAGGCGACATTGAAAGTCTTCCTTTTCTCGAGGCTATCCGGCAGCTTGGAAATGAATTAGGTAGAGAGAAATCTCTATTTGTTCATCTTACATTGGTTCCATTTATCGCCTCAGCGGGCGAACTCAAGACCAAGCCAACCCAACATTCTGTCAAGGAGTTGCAAAGCGTCGGTATACAACCTGATATTCTATTATGTCGTTCGGAAGTGGATATACCAGAGGACCAAAGAAGAAAAATTGCTTTATTTTGTAATATAAGGCCTGACGCGGTTATAGCCGCTTTAGATGTGAACTCAATATATAACGTGCCATTAAGTTACCATGCTGAGGGATTTGACAACGAGGTGTGCAGACATTTTGATTTGCTAGATAATTTTCCCGAACCGGACCTGTCTGTTTGGAGACAAATTTCTAAAACCGTTGAAAAGCCAGAAGGAACCGTAAAAATTGCCATTGTTGGTAAGTATACCAGTCTTCTTGATTCTTATAAATCATTGGCAGAAGCGCTTATTCATGGCGGCATTGCAAATAATATAAAAGTAGAGATCAACTGGCTAGATGCAGAAATCTTTGAAAAAGAAGACACAATTCATCATCTAGATGGTGTGAATGGCATTCTTGTTCCTGGCGGATTTGGAGAACGTGGAGCCGAAGGAAAGATAGCAGCAGTACAATTTGCGAGAGAGCGTAGGATACCATATTTTGGTATTTGTTTTGGTATGCAAATGGCGGTAATCG
>CALIMD010000222.1 GCA_938028645.1 uncultured Alphaproteobacteria bacterium | reverse complement strand
CGAAATAAGGGAGGTATTTTACCTAGATAAGGGTCAAGTCCCACGCAAAGTGGATTTCCAATAAGGCGGATTTTTTCAATCAATTTGTCGCCAAAAAAATCTACCTCGTTTTGTATGTTTTCCAAATTAGCATTCCTTATTTTCAGAATTACCCCGTATCATTTTGGTTTAACATAGTAATGGTTAGTTTTTGTTAAATTTTTGTTGTAACAATTTTGACTAATGACTTGTGATCAATAGCTCATAGTATAATGGTTTAGAAGTGATTTGAAATGTAGGAGTAAAAAATGGTATTGCTTGGTTCGAAGGATCCGGCGCCTTTTAGTATTTTCAATGCAGATGGCTCATCAAATTTGCTTTTTACATCGGATCATAATGGCTCGGCTATTCCCACAAAACTAAAAAATTTAGGTGTTCCGTTAAATGAGCTGAGACGACACGTAGCTTACGATATAGGAATAGATGCAGTGGCCCACGCTTTATCGGCACGTTTTAACGCTGCATTGATAGTGTCAAATTATTCGAGGTTGGTTATCGACTGCAATAGACACCCAGGTGCGGCAGGTTCAATACCCTCTATCTCCGATAACACAGTCATCCCAGGAAATAAAAACTTGTCCGACAATGATATTGCAGATAGGAAGAACGAAATTTTCGATGCTTACCATTCTTCCATAGGCAAACAAATCACTATAATGTGCAGGGAAAACAAGAACCCGATTTTAATTTCTCTACACAGTTTTACGCCTGTTATAGGTGGACAATTCCGACCTTGGGAAATAGGGGTTTTATGGAAAGATGATAAACGTTTATCCGCCCCTTTGATTAAAAGAATGAGGGATCAAAAAGAGCTGAATATTGGAGATAATAAACCTTATTCGGGCAGCGAGCCGGCCGGGTATACGGTTGACTATCATGTTGAGCCATTAAGTCTTCTGTCTGTTGCTATTGAGTTTCGGCAGGATTTGATAGAATTTGAATCGGGAGCGGTTCGGTGGGCAAATGTCTTTGGAGATGCGTTAGATCATGTTCTCGCTACAAAGATTAGTTAGTATTTAAATTTTAAACGAGAGAATTTAAATTACGTTAGAAATACTTTACAACTCAACGGATTACAAAATTAATCCCCGGGGTGTACGTTACTTAAATGAGGAGATTCAAATGGTAAATCCTAATGAAGTGTTTGATGCGCAAACCCGCCTGGAACTTGAGGCGGCAGCTTTTAGACGGCTTATAAACCACCTGGACGAGCGTAAAGACGTTCAAAATATTGATCTAATGAACTTGGCGGGCTTCTGTCGTAATTGCCTATCCAAATGGTATCGAGCGGAAGCGGAGGAAAGAGGACATGAGTTAGATTACGAATCTGCGCGTGAGATTGTATATGGTATGCCATATGCCGATTGGAAATCAAAATATCAAACAGATGTTGCAGGCGAGAAATTGAAGGCCTTTGAGAGTAATAAGGATTGAGAAAAGCCCTGTTAAATATGAAGACTTTGGAAATATTTTACGTATTGAAAATATCGAGTGGCTGTTGATTTTTGTAAAGTTTTGATTTTTCATTCAGTTATTTTTGTGCTGAATTGTCTTAATAATAATACTACATAGAGGAAAAAGGATGCCAGGGTTCTCATCTGAAAAACACGCGAAAGTTGATTTTGATGTGGTCATAGTCGGGGGAGGGCTGGCTGGCCTATATTCAATTTATCGGCTCAGAAAATTGGGGCTAACTATAAGAGCCTATGAAGCTGGAGATGGTGTTGGTGGCACTTGGTTTTGGAATCGCTACCCAGGCTGTCGATGTGATGTTGAAAGTATGGAGTATTCCTATTCCTTTGATGATGAATTGCAACAAGAATGGGTTTGGCCAGAAAGATATGGAACTCAACCAGTAATTCTTGAGTATATAAACCATGTGGCTGAGCGTTTTGACTTGATGCGGGATGTTCAATTAAACACTCGCATTACAAACGCTATTTTTTGCGAGGAACAACATTTATGGACGATAACAACAAGTAGTGGGGAAAAAGTAACGGCGCCAATTTGCATAATGGCAACGGGTAACTTGTCGACGCCGCGAAAGCCTGATTTTCCAGGTTTAGATGCCTTTAAAGGGGATTGGTATCATACGGGGCTCTGGCCAAAAGAGGGAGTTGATTTTACGGATAAACGAGTAGGCGTGATCGGTACCGGCTCCTCTGGTGTGCAGATGATGCCACATATTGCAGCTCAGGCTGCGCACCTGACAGTTTTTCAACGCACGGCCAATTTTAGTTTGCCAGCCAGGAATGCTCCTTTAGACCCAGAAAAAGAGAGGAAACACAAGGAGGAATATAAAGAAAGAAGAATAGCCGCTTATAGCACACCGTTTGGTATCGCTGGCTATCCACCACCTGTAAAATCGGCTTTGGAAGCGACGGAAGAGGAAAGACAAGCCATTTATGAAGCTAAATGGCAGGAGGGTGGCAGTATAAGTTATCTTTTTGCGTATAAGGATTTATTATTGAATAAACCTGCTAATGATACGGCATCAGAGTTTGTTAGGAATAAAATAAGAGAAACAGTAAATGATCCCGAAACGGCGGAACTTTTGTGTCCTGATAACCATCCAATTGGTACTAAGCGCTTAATCTTAGACTCACAGTATTATGAAATATTCAATCAACCTAACGTGGATCTAGTCGATGTTAGAAGCGCACCAATTCAGGAAATTACCGAGAACGGTATAAAAACTACCGATAATGAGTATGAGCTGGATGCTATAGCATTTGCTACGGGCTTCGATGCCATGACCGGCGCTATGAAAGAGATCAATATCTCTGTCGATGGTGGAACAAACATAGAAGAGCAGTGGGGTGATGGTCCTCAAACATATCTTGGTCTGATGGTGGCAAAACTGCCAAATATGTTTATGATCACAGGACCCCAGAGTCCCGGAGTAAAAAGTCAGATGATCCTGTCGATTGAGTGGCATGTCAACTGGATAGCTAAGTGTCTCACTCATATGATAAGTAGCAACCACACGCGAGTGATGGCCAAAGAGGATGCACAGCGGCGATGGGTGGATCATGTCAGAGAGGTGGCAAATTCCACTTTGTATCCGTTAGCGAATTCTTGGTACATGGGGGCAAATATCCCAGGAAAACCCAGAGTATTTATGCCATATGTTGCTGGCGTTGAGGCGTATACTAAAGAATGTAACCGCATCGTCGAGGAAGGCTACGAAGGCTTTGAGTTTTCGGCTAAATAAATTCGCATTGAATGTTGTCCTTATCAGTAAACTATCGGTTGTCGAGCAAAAACCCAGTTGTTTTGGATTGATAGGCTTAAAAATATAAAGAGTTTATTGGCGAGCATTTATAGAGGATAAATTTAATCGTACTACCTGAACAGAATAAGAATATCATTGCCGCGGGCTGGTTTTTTTGTGCGTCGTTTTTCTTTTATGCCTTTATTCTGAGGGTGGCTCCGGCCGTTATGGTAGACGATCTTATGAGAGAGTTTTCTGTTGGTGCAGGAATACTGGGAAACCTCTCCGCTGTGTATTTATATGCATACGCAGGCCTTCAGATACCCGTTGGGGTGTGTATAGATAGATATGGACTTAAAGGGCTAGTAGCTAGCGCATGTGCTGTTTGTGGGGTTGGGTGTATTG
>CALIMD010000221.1 GCA_938028645.1 uncultured Alphaproteobacteria bacterium | reverse complement strand
GTAATTGGCTATGTGTTTTATATTGACTTACTTGTTTGGAGTTGTATCCGAATTATACATGGGATGTGTGTAGCTGGTTTGTTGATGGTTGTAGAGAGTTGGCTGAACGGCTCCGTCTCGAATAATGGACGCGGCCGACTTTTGACACTCTATACCATTATTCAATCGATATCGATGAGTATGGGGCAGCAATTATTGAATTTAGAAGAACCCACTAGTTTTATATTATTTGCTATAGCATCTATTTGTTTCTCATTGGCATTATTGCCACTGGTTTTATCACGCTCGGTAACTGTAGGAGAGGTAGTTCCTTCACGATTAAAATTTAAAGAATTGATTAAAGTGTCTCCATTAGGTGTATTGGGAAGTATGGGCAGTGGGGCGTTAGTTTCAATTCTATTTGGCCTTAGTCCTATTTATTTGGAAAATATGGGTCTCTCAGTTTCTGAAATAGCGTTATTTATGAGTATCATTATTTTTGGTGGTCTTATTGTTCAATACATCGTTGGCCGTGCATCAGATATTTTTGACAGGCGGACTATAATCACTGCGGCTCTATTTTTTGGGGGGGGGCTGTGTCTGATTATGACTTTAATCTCTAGTTTTAACTTTTGGGTTTTATTAGGTTTAATCACATTATATAGCGGGATAGCTTTTGCCATCTATCCCCTATCCGTGGCTCATGCTAATGATTTTTTAGATCCTGATGACCTGGTACCCGCCAGTGCGGGGTTAATAATGGCAATGGCACTCGGAGCGACAATTGGCCCATTAATTACAACTATGTGCATGGAATATTTTGGCAATGCAGGATTCTTTACCTTCAGTGGTGTAATTTGTTTTATAACCGGTTGCTTTGCAATATTCAGAATGACACGCCGGCCTGCTCCAGATATGGCAGATCAGGGACCGTACATATTACTATCCAGGACTACCCCTGCCTCTGTTGAACTTGATCCACGTACATAATCCCGTGTGGTTTGTGCAAAATCTTTATAAAGATTTTCTTCCATAAAACAATGTAACCACATGTTTGGCTTCTGCGAAGAACAACCACCGTTCGACTATTGTCCCAAGTCCAGCTGCGACTAGGGCCAACAGACTGGAGATTAAAATTATCGCCTCAGTCTGACTAAATAATATGATGGTGGCGGCAGTTGTTGGTGTAAAAAAGAGTGTGATAAATGTTATTTTACGTAACTTTAGAGAGTGCTTTCGAGCGATCCGAAACCCCATTTCCCTCATAACAAAGTTTTCGGAAGTGGTTGGTGCGTCAAGTAGGGCAACTGATTCCGAGCCATCGCTTAATCCGGTTGCTGTAGCCGAGGTCGATCCTGAAGGTTTGTCAGCCGCTCTCCAATACGCTAATTTTACAACACCAGCGAGGACAGCTATCACAATTATTACCCAGGAGAGATCTGCAACAAATAAGTCGAAAAGAATAGTAAAAAAAGTGATAATTAATATTCCATCTAAAAGTCCGATCAGAAGATAAACTAATGGTACGAATATAGAGTTCCATTGAGGGATTGTCTTTAGAGAGGCATATATTTGTGCTGTGCAAAATATAGTTACTATACTACACAACCCCGCAGCGAGCCCCCAAAATTCCCAATCAGTAGAGATATGATTTGGAAACCCTCCAGCCAACCAAAAAATACTAGCTGGAATATATGTTATAATCGCAAATACACCTTCACGAGATAGCCACGAGGAACGCCACTGTGATAACGCTCTCCATGCCCGCTCTGGGTGTCCTAAATGCGCCGTTGAGGATAATAATCCAGCCGTTATTAAAACTAAAGCAAGGGTTATTACCGACAGATTAAAGGGTGCATTTAACGGAAGCCAATCCATGGTTGCGAATAACCCCAAAAGTGTAAGCAAACCGTAGCCGGCGCCTGAAGCACTTGTGAAAAATATTACAGAAAACGCTGGATGCATTATATTTTCCTTATCGAGAGAGGACTGCATCAACCCATTTTAACAATGGATTATTGGTTTCATTTGATTCATTAGACCCATCAGAGGTTGCCATGTCTAAAATTGAGACTTGTTCGTACTCTTTTGAAACATGATCACGACGTGGTCTTGGAGGTAGATACTTATTGGTTGGTTTATACCCGAGTTCTGGTAATAAATCATAACCTTGACGATCACTTACTAAAATTGATACATCTGATTTGGGATCATTTAAATCACCAAAATGCCGTGCCCCAGCTGGACAAGTGGATACACAGGCGGGTACTCGATCTACTTCTTCGAGGTTTTCATTATAAATTTTATCGATACAGAGAGTGCATTTTTTCATAACACCGTCGGTCTGATCATATTCCCGGGCTCCATAAGGACAAGCCCACGAACATAGCTTGCAACCAATACATGTATCAGGGTTCACCAAAACGATACCGTCTTCTTCCCGTTTATATGAGGCTCCGGTTGGACAAACGGTTACGCAAGCTGGTTCCTCGCAGTGTAGGCAGGAACGTGGGAAGTGAACGGTTCGGCTTTGGGGACCTTCATTGACCTCGTAGGTATGGATCCTATTGAACCAAACTCCCCATGCACCAACATCGTCACCATCTTGGGATTCTGTTCCTGAATACGCATTCCAGTCCGTCATTGGCGCGGAGTGCCCTCCAGAGTTCCACTCCTTACAGTTCACAGCGCAAGCGTGGCAACCAACACAGATATCTAAATCTATCACTAGGCCTAGTTGTGGTGCATCAGACGGTTTTGGTAGACTGGTCATATTATTTATCCTTCTCACCATATCTTGATGTAGGATTACCGCGTGGTACTGTGGAAGACACTTTCATAGTTTCAAATTGCGGTTCAGTTAGTTCTCCGGGCTTATTTGGGCCAGCTTTTTCTATTTTTACTCGGAGATCGAACCATGCGGCTTGACCTGTGATGGGGTCGGAATTTGCATATCTGTAACCACTGCCTTGTTCTGGTAATAACTGAGAGATAATATGATTGAGAAGAAAACCCTTCGTTCCCTCGGGTGCATCAGGCGATAAGTTCCATGCGCCGCGTCTCTTCCCTATTGCATTCCAAGTCCACACGGTATCCTCATTGACACCCTCCATCAGCT
>CALIMD010000220.1 GCA_938028645.1 uncultured Alphaproteobacteria bacterium | reverse complement strand
CAAAACGATCACAGTGGCGGAACTTTCTCCAAAAATCTCTTCTGTGTGGCTAATAGTGCCGTATCCGGAGGCACACGCCCAATCCGCTACACCCGTTTTAAATCTAAGTTGCTCAAGCATTTTCTTTAGAAAGGGAGCGAGATCCTCTGACGTATAAAGGATCCCAACAGTTCCCTTTGGTGCAGCTAATTGCGAGATCAATTCCTCTACGCTTTCATCCCACGTAGTCTTCCGGCTTGTCGCTGAAGAGAACTGTTTATTTACCTGTTGCATTGTAATCATCCAAATCTTTACGGTTTAATTTTCGTATTACTGATATGGATAGCATATTAGTTAGGGAGAATACTCTCTATCGCCGATATTACCTTGGAAGAAGTGGGGGATGTATTTGAAGCAAACCAATCAACTGCTTTTCCGTCTCCATCTATAAGTATTTTGAAAAAGTTCCAACGAGGTTTTGAGAGCGCTCCTAATTCTTTTGCCGCCCAAACATAAAAAGGGTGCGCCGATTTACCACTGACCACCTGTTTTTCTGTCATTGGGAAATTAACATTAAAGTTAACGGTACAAAAATTCTTTATTTCTTTTTCGGTGCCTGGCTCTTGACCGCCAAAATCATTTGAGGGCACACCCAATACTACGAGTCCCCGATCTTTATATTTTTCCCAGAGCGACTGTAGTCCATTATATTGTGATGTGAACCCGCATCTCGAGGCGGTATTAACCACTAAAACAGCTTTTCCTGAAAAATCGGAAAGTTTTATGTTTTCCTCTCCATTTATCGATTTAAATGTAAACATATGTGAACTCCCAGCCAATGTAACGTTTGTTATAAGTATACCAGCTAACATGATTACGACACTGCAGATTTTTTGCATTACTACCCCTCTAGAGTTTCATTCTGACGATGCGCCGCTTAGGTTCCTACCAACAACACTAGAATGCCAAAAACTAACGCTAGAATACCAAAGAGTTCTGTTCCATTAGTCTTCTCCTTAAAAAATATGTAGGATGCTATAAAAGTAAAGACCAACTCAATCTGCCCAAGAGCTCTAACGTAAGCCGCGTTTTGAAGTGTCATGGCTGTAAACCAGCATGCTGAGCCGATCATTCCACTTAATCCCACCAAAATTGCTATTCTCCAATTTTTGATGACGTTAATCACTTCGCCTTTCTCTTTTAACTGAAGGTAAATCGTCATTGCCAGTGTTTGAAATACAGTGACACAAGCCAGCGTATAAGCCGCTTGAATAACGACACCTTCGCCACCTAAAGATAACGACGCAGCTCGGTAGGAGATAGCTGACATACCGAACATTGCTCCAGATGCTAGACCGATTAAAGCGGTCTTTTGAGATAGAGACTGGATAATATTTTTCAGGCCGTTTTCCTGGCGTGCTGTTGAAATTGCCATCACGCCAACGAGACTTATCATAATTCCAATTATTGCTCCGGGCGTTAAGGGATCTCCAAGAATTATTAGCCCAAATACGGCTGTTTGAGCAGTTTCTGTCTTGGAATAGGCCGTGCCAACTGCGAAATTACGAAACGAGAATAGATACACTAATAGCGCTGTTGCTATTATTTGTGTACCGCCCCCTATTATGCCAAAGATGATAAAATTGGCATTGGGTTCAGGTAAGGGGAGATAAAAAAATTGATTGAGAATAAACAGATAAAGGAATGCGAAAGGAACGGCATAGAAAAAACGGACATACGTCGCCCCAGCTGTACTTAGCCTCGATTTAAGATGCTTCTGTAAAGCGGATCGCAGGTTTTGCGAAAATGCAGCAAGGACGGTTATGGGTATCCAAAGTTCAATCATATTTGCACCTCAACGCCGACATGATGTTATGTCGAGTGGTTAAAAAAATATTTGAGCTGTAATTTTCTAATAGGGCGGGCAATCTATAATTACGAACTTCGTCTTATGTGGCAATCCGACCGCTTCAGGACATCTGGTTGTAATTCAATTCCAAGACCGTTTCCAACAGGGGCACTAATTCGTCCATTTTTAACAGGCGGTAGATTAGTCATTAATTCGCCATACCAGCCGTAATAAAATGCTCTTACTATTTCTTGGATATCACAATTGTTAGAAGCCAGTGCCAGATGCGTTGAAGCTGTCAATGCAACAGGCCCTGTACAATCATGAAAAGCAACGGGAACATGCCATGCTTCCGCCATTCCGGCAATTTTTTTTGCCTCTGTCAGGCCGCCGCACCATGCTATGTCCATAATTATGAGGCTTAGGGAATCCAACTCGAGCAAGTATCGAAAATCGGCGACTCCTCCTCTAGTTTCACCAACTGCGATTGGTGCTTCTGTCGATCGTGCTACTCTATCAAGGGAACTTAGATGATCCATAAATACAGGGTCCTCTACCCAATATGGGTCAAATTGCTCCAGGGCTCGGGATATTTTTACAGCGTTCGGTCGATCCCAAAGCGCATGTAATTCAGCCATAATATCTATTTTATCGCCTACCGCATGTCGAATTTTTGCAAAAGGTTCTAATGCTTTATTAAGATCGGTACTAGATATGTGGTGACCATTTGATCGTTCCGCTGCATAATCAAATGGCCAAATCTTCATCCCATCAATTCCCATTTCTAAGAGGGAATGTGCTAATTCGTCAGCTGAATTTAAAAATGCATCAAGGTCTTCATAGGGACCGTTCTCGATATTTAAACCAAAGTTATTTGTGCCTTGGCCAGAACTTTTTCTCACATAGCGATAACCTGCACAGGTATTATAAACACGAATATCTTTCCTAACAGCGCCTCCCAATAATTGGTGTATTGGCTGATTGGTTGCTTTTCCCCATATATCCCAGAGCGCAATATCAATAGCTGATCGACCCCTTTGTTCAGCGCTAGAACCTGCAAAACCAACATAGCCTATTAGTTTGCTATGGTAGCGCCCAATCAGTCTAGGGTCCTGGTCTAATAAAATAGGAGCGATTGTTTCGTGAATATGTGCTTCTACGGCACCCGGTCCAAAAAATGTTTCACCCAATCCTACTAGCCCGTCATCTGTACTGACTTGCACCCATAAAAGATTTGGAAATTCTTCAATTCGAACAGTTTCTATTGCAGTAATTTTCATAAAATTAACTCTCGGTTTTAAAACATGAAGTACATATTTTGCCTCAGCTTACTACTTTCTTGCTAGTGCTTCCGTCAAATCATCGACTGCGTGTTTGATTGCATCAGAAACTGCCGTCTCCCATTCCTTTGGATTATCAGTATTGCCTTTATCTGGAAAAAGAATAGCCCGTGAGGAGTTTACAATGCCTCCTTCATAACCATTAGGACCTCTCACAAAAGTTCTAACAGCGTCGTCGGCTGCACCCCCTTGAGCTCCATATCCTGGGATAAGGAAGGGTGTATGAGGCAACAATTCTCTCAAGCTTTCCCCTTGAGCTGGATAGGTTGCTCCTACCACAATGCCTAGAGAGGACCAACCGGTCCGAGGGGCTTCGAAATTTGTTGAAAGGGGCTCTAATTTTTCAGCAATTTTTTCAAAGAGTGTCTTTTCTCCCACTAGCATATCTTGGAAATCTCCAGATCCGGGATTACTGGTTTTAACCAATACAAAAATCCCTTTCTCATTGATCTTAGCCGCTTGGATATAAGGTTCCAGCGTATCTAGACCTAAAAACGGGCTAATTGTGAGGGCATCGGACTTTACGGGCGCATCTTTTGTCAGAAAAGATTGAGCGTATGCTTCAGCAGTTGATCCAATATCACCTCTTTTTGCGTCCATTAAGACTAAAAGCCCTTTTTCTCGAGCATATGAAGAAATATCTTCAAGTAACTGGGTCCCCCGCCAGCCCATACGTTCAAAAAAAGCAGATTGAGGCTTAATTATAGCAATTTTGTGCTCTAATAAATCTATAAGAGATATTAGAAAGCTTTTGGTTGCTCTTGCCGTCCGTGGGTCTG
>CALIMD010000219.1 GCA_938028645.1 uncultured Alphaproteobacteria bacterium | reverse complement strand
AATACCATCACAATTATTAATAATAAAAACTCTGGAAATATGGCAAAAAACAGTATCGCAGCGATCTACGATGATCAGCCAACAAAAGAGTCGCAGGATATCTGGGTGCAAAATAAAATAAATTTTGCAAAAATAGCAGAGAATATGGGCGCTGTAGGGATAAGAGTTGAAAAAGCGAACGAAATCGCACCTGCATTTCAAAAGGCTCTAAAACTCGATACGCCTGTGGTTATCGATATAGCCACAGACATTGACATAGTAGCCCCAAAAGCATGGGAGCCAAAGACGTGAGTTTAAATATACTTTCATTGACACCATTGCCCGAAGACATCCAAAATGCGATCACAACAACAGGCCCGTCCATAGAATTAACAATGGCCCCAGGATGGTTCGATGACGAAATCCGAGATACATGGCCCAAATTTACTAGCGAAAGATATTTAACACCTCACTCCAACAGCCAATCGTCTAAACCAGAACGTGATAAACTTCTCAGTGTGGCCAATATAATAATTGTTGGTTTTCCTTTTCCTTTAGACCTAAAGAGTAGGTCACCAAATTTGAAGTGGGTGCACCAAAGACCAGCTGGAAGTTCAAACATGTTACGAGGCGATCTTTGGAACTCAGATGTAGTAGTGACATCCTCGCGTGGTTATGCAAATAACCTACCAATCGCAGAATACACATTAGCCGGTATTCTGCACTTTGCTAAAGGCATAAATATTGCGGGCACAGAACGGGCAAACAAAAAATTTGAAGCGGCAAAATATAAGCCAATGCTGTTATCGGGTAAAACTGTTTGCATTGTGGGCGTAGGAGGTATTGGCCGAGAAGTGGGGCGCGTCTGTTCAGCGGTTGGAATGCGGGTTATAGGGACCAGACGCAGTGGTGAAAATGGGAATACAGATTTTGAAAAAATATACCCCTCTCATGACTTACTGAAAATTTTACCCGAAAGCGACTACGTTGTCATATGTTGTCAATGGACACCGGAAACAGAGAAATTAATCAATGGGGAAGCTTTTAACGCAATGAAAAAGGATGCTGTTGTTATCAATATTGCCCGCGGGGAAATTATAGACGAAACAGCGTTACTAGAGGCATTGGATGAAAAAAAATTGAGAGGCGTTGTATTAGATGTTTATAGAGGCGAATTTGAACATACTCCCAATATCCGTTTATGGAATGATAGCCGAGTTCTAATAACTCCTCATATTTCAGCAGCATCAGATGTAAACAGCCATAAGGGTAATAAGCTGTTCTTAAGGAATCTGAACCGATATCTCAGAGGAGAACAGTTAGAAAATATCATTGACTGGAAGCTGGGTTATTGATTTGGGAATAATGTCTAAAAAATCATTCGCCATTTTTTTAATTCAATTATTTGCTGGTGCTTTAAAATAAGATGGATACTTTTTTTAGAACAGGAATTGATTTAGGTGGGACTAAGATAGAAAGTATCGTATTAGACTCTAAAGGGAGCCAGGTTTTTCGAAAGAGAATACCGTCACCACAGGGCAGCTATATAGAGACTGTTAACGCCATAACTGAATTGGTATTAGAGGCTGATAAACACGTTCATGAAGTAACAAGGGTGGGTATTGGAATTCCTGGAGCCCTGTCAGAACAAACTGGACTTGTTAAAAATGCTAATTCAACGTGGTTGATTGGAAATCCTTTAAAATCAGATTTAGAGTATTCTTTAAAACGCCGTATAAAAATTGAAAATGACGCCAATTGCTTTACTATTTCTGAGGCTGTAGATGGTGCGGGTGCGCAAGCACAAATTGTCTTTGGTGTGATTCTTGGAACTGGAGTTGGCGGAGGCATCACTATAAATGCAAACTCGTTGAGGGGAATAAATTTAATTACCGGCGAATGGGGCCATAACCCATTGCCATGGACGAATGAACAGGAATTAAATCAAAACAAGTGTTATTGCGGAAAGAAAGGATGTATCGAGACGTTTTTGTCAGGTCCAGCTGTTGCAAAAAACTACTATAAAAAAACAGGGAAGGTTTTGAAGGTCGAAAATATCTTAGCTTTATCTGAAGCTGGTGACCTAAATGCCCAGGGCATTTTCAATGAATTTGAAATCCATCTCTCTAAGGGATTAGCACAGATCATTAATATTTTAGATCCCGATGTAATCGTTATAGGTGGTGGTTTGTCAAATATCTCTAGATTATATGGTAATACTACTGATTTATGGCATGAATACATTTTCTCTGACCGCATCAACACCAAACTTGTACCAGCAAGACATGGTGACACTAGTGGTGTTAGAGGGGCTGCCTGGCTTTGGAATGATTAAAAAAATTTTTGAAGCCAGCAGAAGTAAAGCTTACTTTATCAACTCATGTGGTGGATGATTTAATGCCTTTATGCAGAGATTGCTTGTCGTGGGGCATAACAAACGAAAAAACAACGTGTGGGTTTTGCGGTTCTCCCAAACTGATTAACCACGATGAAATCAATCACCTTAAAATCGCACATGTCGACTGTGATGCATTTTATGCAAGTATTGAAAAAAGAGACAATAAAAGTTTAGTGGATAAACCTCTTATTATAGGAGGTGGTTCCAGAGGGGTCGTTGCAACGGCATGTTATATTGCACGTATTTACGGGGTCCACTCAGCCATGCCAATGTTTAGAGCTCTTAGGGCATGTCCAAATGCTGTAGTGGTTAAACCAAATATGAACAAATACCTGCACGTTAGTAAACTTATAAGGCAGTTAATGTTGGAGGCCACTCCTTTAGTAGAACCAATTTCAATAGATGAAGCATTTTTAGACTTATCTGGCACGGAGCGACTTCATCAATCCTCCCCTGCGGAAACTTTGGTTCGACTTGCTTCAAAAATTCATAATGAACTTGGTATCACTGTATCGATTGGACTTAGTTATAACAAATTTCTCGCAAAGGTCGCATCTGATCTCAATAAGCCAAATGGCTTTAGTATAGTAGGGAAAAAAGAGGCTAAAACTTTTTTGTCCGAACGTTCAATAAGCGATGTTATAGGTGTAGGAAAACAACTACAGACAAGATTAGAACGTGATGGAATTTCTCAAATAAAACATCTGCAAAATAAAGACGTAGGTGAATTAGTCAAAAAATATGGTAAAATTGGAGTTCGATTATCAAGATTTTCTAACGGGA
>CALIMD010000218.1 GCA_938028645.1 uncultured Alphaproteobacteria bacterium | reverse complement strand
TATAGTCGAAAAACTAGAAAATAATTTCCGCCTTGTTTGTCGTTAAGATATTTAGAAAAAAATAGTTTTTACTAATAGTAATTTTATCCACAAATAATTTATGGCGGTTTTTACTGTTTATCCTACTGATTTAATGTTATTTTTTGGATCGTCTAAGATCGTATTATTTGATAATATTTACTGCCGCATAAGATTTGCCTTTTGGGATGGTAAAATGAGAGATATTTTAGTATGGCTGACAACATAACTTTGGTAGATGCAACTGGTCTTAGGTGCCCTTTGCCAGTATTGAAGGCACGAAAAGCTATGAAGGCATTAGATAAAGGAGCCCAGATACGCGTCTGGTCGACAGACCCTGCATCTCCCCTTGACTTCAGACATTTTTGTGAATCCAAAGGTCATAAATTGATATCGGTTGAAGAGCGCGCGGACGATATTGAGTTTCTGATAGAAAAGGGTTCAGAATAGTAATAAAATTAAACCATTCACATCATGATGTTTTTTTCAATGCTGAGATTTTATAAGGTCATTCATACATGCGGGATAAAATAGAAGTAAATGGACGCAGTTATTCATGGCCAAATGTTCCCCTTGTCGTAGTCTGCATAGATGGGTCGGAACCAGACTACATTGAGCAAGCAGTTGAAAATGGGTTAATGCCATTTACGGAGAAAATTTTATCCAAAGGCGCTGATCTTCGTGTAGACTCTGTGATACCAAGTTTCACCAATCCAAATAATTTATCTATCGTCACAGGCCGACCTCCAGCGGTTCATGGAATATCCGGAAATTTTTTCTATGATAATTCGTCAGATCAGGAAGTAATGATGAATGACCCGAGCTTTCTGCGGGCTCCGACCATCTTCTCCGCATTTGAACGGGCAGGGGCCCGAATTGCTGTGATAACGGCTAAAGATAAATTGCGAAAATTACTCGGTCACGGCCTTACCTTTGGGAAAGGCTCATCGATATGTTTTTCTGCCGAGAAAGCAAATGAAATATCTCTGCAGGATAATGGCTATGAAAATATACTAGAAATAACAGGATTAGATTTACCTTCTGTCTACAGTGCGGATCTCTCGGAATTTGTATTTGCTGCAGGGGTTAAGTTAATGGAGCTTGAGAAACCGGATCTCATGTATCTGTCGACAACAGATTATATCCAACATAAATTCGCACCAGGTTCTGACGGTGCCAATAAATTCTATGAGATGATGGATCGCTACTGGGCTCAACTAGACAAATTGGGAGCAAACTTAATTCTAACGGCTGATCATGGGATGAATGCGAAGTACGATGAGTTGGAAAAGCCAAACGTAATTTATTTACAGGATGTTTTTGATAGCTTACTTGGAGATAAAGCCGCGCGGGTAATCTTACCTATCACCGACCCTTACGTAGTGCATCATGGTGCCTTGGGTTCCTTTGCGACTGTCTACCTGCCAACCGATACAGTAGTGGAGGAGGTGATAGCTCAATTGTTAAAATTAGATGGAATTTTGTCTGTTTTGAATCGTCAAGATGCCTGTAAGGAGTACGAGTTACCAGAAGATAGAATGGGAGATCTCGTTATAATATCAGACCGCCATAAAGTTCTTGGCACTAAAGAGTCTGAGCATGACCTCTCAGGATTAGATGCGCCATTAAGGTCACATGGTGGCTCAACTGAACAAGTCGTTCCTTTAATTAGTAGTATGCCGTTAGATCCTACTGCTGTAGTTAAAGGCCTTCGTAATTTCGATGCATTTCATGTTGGACTAAACCTAGTCGATCAAAATTAATCAATTTTTAAATCGTAATTAGATGGTATTTAATATTCCATCTGTACCGCCTCCACAGATGATCGAACAAACATTTGTCCCAGCTTCTAAAGATATCAATTCGTTTGATAATGCTGCAATGCCAGCGGCGCCACTCAATTCGGCTGCTATTCCCAATTCAAACCATAACCATTGGGCGGCGGCTTGCATGGCAGAATCACTAACAAGTACTATGTCGTCTACATATTTTTGGATAAGATCATAATTTAACTCCTCTGATCTTTTTGGCGCTAAAGTGCCTGCCTTGGTGTCTACAGATGATAAGGTAACAAGTTCACCGGCTTCTCGGCTGGCATGATGGGTAGGTGCCCCTATCGGTTCAACTCCGACAACTCTAATCTCTGGTTTTACCAATTTAGCCGCTGCGGCTACCCCCGCGATTAGTCCACCTCCCCCAATTGCAACTAATAAAACATCGATGTCAGGATTCATTTCGAGAACTTCTAGTGAAATAGTTCCTTGTCCAGATATAACATTCGGATCTGCAAAGGGATGGATATAAGTCATATTAGCTTCCTTGGCTTCCGCTAAAGCACCTTTATTTGCCTCGTCCCAAACATCTCCCAACGTGCAAGTTTCGGCTCCCCAGGATTGAAGCTTCTTTAGTTTTTCTGGGCTCGTGGAGGTGGGGAGGTAGATGCGGGCAGGTACTTGAGCAAGAAAGGCAGCATAAGCAACAGCAAGCCCATGGTTGCCCCCTGAGGCTGTAATGAGACCCTTGTTTTTCTGTTCTTGTGTTAGGGTGTGGAGCGTATTTATTGCGCCTCTTACTTTAAATGATCCGGTTGGCTGCAGATTTTCAAGCTTTAACGATAACGACCCTTGAGGAGTAAGATCTCTCTTAAGCGGTTGCGATTTTAGAAGAGGTGTTTCTCTCACCTTCCCATTAATACGAGATTTTGCTAGCTTAAAGCCATCAAGATTTATTGCGTCAGTATCCATTACCCAGTGATACCACCATCGATAATAAATGGTTGCCCGGTAGTGTAAGCACTCTCGTCGGATGCAAGGTATACTGCAATGGCAGCGATTTCCTCAGCGGTGCCGAGACGTCCTAGTGGTTGTCGCGCTATAAAGTCCTTTCTAGCTTGTATGGGGTCCTCAAACGCATTAATTCTATCGTCTAATGAAGGAGATTGAACTGTTCCCGGACAGATGCAGTTACACCTAATACCATCCCGAAGATAGTCTGCGGACACTGACTTGGTCAAACCAATAACTGCTGCCTTGCTTGCACCGTATACGGCCCGCTGAACGATACCTTTTACGCTAGAACAAACAGATGCCATATTGATTATGGAGCCGCCGCCATTTGAGAGCATGCCGGGAAGGAATGCGCGGATCATTCTATATTGCGCTTTCACGTTTAGTTCAAAAGAAAAATCCCATGCGGTCTCATCGCAATCAAGAATAGATCCGTGGTGCACAAAGCCTGCGCAGTTAAAGAGTACATCGACATGTCCTACCTCCTCCGATCCTCTGGATATATCTCCAAGATTAAGAACATCTAGCAACCTTGTTTCTACATTGGGTAGATGGCTTAACTCATCTAATTTTTCCTGGTTAATATCTGTGGCTATTACAGTGGCGCCCTCTAATTGATATGCCTCAACACAGGCCCGACCAATACCCTGCGCCGCTGCTGTTATTATTATTTTTTTTCCGCTAAGTCTGCCCGCCATTTACCACTCCAAAATTTTATGAACTTAATTTCTAAGCTTTGTCATTATGTCGTATCAAGTTCATTTGCTCAAACTTATCGTTAGTCTATAGTAATCTTTAACGGAGAGGGAGAAGAGATTATGATAGAGGCGGGGCATAATTCTGGTAATAGGCTGGTGGTGCGATTACACCCAGCTGATAATGTTGTGACGGCTAGATTGGACATGTTGGCCAATACCGGTATTGATGGTGAGCAAATAAACTTGAAGAATTCAGTTCCATCGGGTCATAAGGTTGCAACGCGTTTAATTAAAACAGGAGAGGAAATAAGGAAATACGATCAGGTTATTGGTTTTGCTACAGCTGATATAGCTCCTGGAGAACATGTACATGTTCATAACGTTGAGATGCGTGACTTTGCTAGGGATTATCAGTTTTGTCAGGGTGTAACCCCCACAGAATATTTCCCTGCTTCTGAGCAAAAAACCTTTCAAGGTTTTATAAGACCTAATGGCCAGACTGGAACTCGCAATTATATCGGTGTTTTGACCAGTGTGAATTGTTCGGCTACCGCAGCGAAGTACATCGCTTCTTCCGTATCGGAAAATTTGTTAAGTCAATACCCAACCGTTGACGGTGTTGTCGCTTTGACCCATTCGACGGGTTGTGGGATGGCAGACTCGGGTGCGGGCTATCAAAATTTGCAGCGTGTTTTATGGGGATTTGCCCAGCATCCAAACTTTGCTGGAATCATAATGGTTGGCCTTGGCTGCGAAGTGAACCAAATCGATTTTCTCCTAGATGCGTATGGTTTGGAGCGTGGAGCAAAATTCCAGACGATGACTTTACAAGATACAGGTGGTACCAGAAAAACCGTTGCCCATGGACTTGGCCTAATCGGGGATATGTTACCTGAAGCGGCAAAAGCAAAGCGAGAAGCAGTTCCTGTAAGCGAGCTAACATTAGCGCTTCAATGCGGGGGGTCGGATGCTTATTCAGGAATGACGGCTAATCCTGCTCTTGGAGCAGCAGCCACGCTTCTAGTTAGACACGGTGGAACGGCTGTCTTAGCGGAGACGCCCGAGATTTATGGCGCAGAGCACTTATTAACGCGGCGCGCGATAACCAAAGAAGTTGGTGAAAAGTTAGTGGAGCGCATCAAATGGTGGGAAGATTATTGTGAACGCAATGGCGGAGAAATGAATAATAACCCCTCTCCTGGAAATAAAGAAGGTGGACTGACGACTATCTTAGAGAAGTCGCTTGGCGCAGCGGCTAAAGGGGGTGTAACCAATCTTTGTGGCGTCTATAATTATGGAGAACGGATAGATACAAAGGGTTTCGTATTTATGGACAGTCCTGGCTATGACCCATGCTCCATAACAGGTCAAGTTGCCAGTGGTTCCAATATTGTCACTTTCACGACAGGCCGAGGTTCATGTTATGGCTGCAAGCCTGCCCCATCTCTAAAATTAGCAACAAATTCCAATATGTATCGACGTATGGAAGAGGATATGGATATTAATTGCGGTGAAGTTCTCGATGAAGACATATCTATAGATGATATGGGAGAGCGGATCTTTGATAAAATCGTAAAAACAGCGTCGGGCGAACCAACCAAGAGTGAGGAACTAGGAATCGGAGATAATGAGTTCGTTCCATGGCAAATAGGCGCAACAATGTGATATTCAATTCGGTTCAAGAAGAAAGTGTTTCGGAACCAGAAAAACTCCTTGTTATATCAAGAGCGGGTAGTAATGAGCATAAGTTCCTTGCGTAAGGGTTTGAAATGAATCGAGGAGATCTTGGCAACTCTGAATATGGTCTGATTGATTGTCATGCTCAAATTTTAGGTCTGAAGAATTCTGAGGATGAGGATAATTTAGGTGAAATTGAGCCAGGCAAAGATATTGAGGAAAAAAAGCCAGATTTCTCAGTGAACGAATACAGAGTACTTTGCGACAAACTATCGATCACAGGCACGGTTTTACTGCAGCCGGAAGACTGTGGCCATGATCATCAAGTTTTAATAAAGACAATCACTGATGTGAACCAAAATTCTGAAAAGAAAACTCCTCGTGTAGCGGTTGGGATAGCAACACTTGACCTGGATGCTACCGACAATGAGTTAGAAAATCTAAAAGCATCTGGAGTCGTTGGGGCTCAATTCTTTATGAAGGCTGGTGAAAATAAATATCAATGGGACGACGCAGAACGGTTAGCTTGGCGTATCCATGATTTGGGATGGCATGTTGATCTCAAGATCGATGGTTCGGATTTGCATGAAGTGGAACAACGGCTCGCGTCTTGGCCTGGCTATATAATCCTGCATCACATAGGATTATTTTTAAGGACGAAAACGTTGAAACAAAGGGGGTTTAAAGCCCTGACGCGATTAATAGATCGAGACAAAATATGGGTAAAGCTATCTGCACCATATAATTCGTCTCGAAAAGGATTAATTAATGATCCAGAAGTAGCGGATATAGCCCGAGCACTTATTAGTTGGGCTCCGGAAAGAATGGTTTGGGGTACCAATTGGCCTCATCCGGAACACTCAGACACTAAACCAAACGATTTTCAGTTATACCAGATGTTCTGTGATTGGATCCCGGAACGTTCTCGTCGAAAAATGATACTCAGCGAAAATCCAGCAACTTTATATGGCTTGAGTGTATAAAATGTCAGGGTAAAAAATCTATTTATTTTAAAGAAGAGATGGATCTCTTAAAAAATCAAAGTCACACCCCCCATCTGCTTGTAAAACAGTATCGTAATAGAGTTTTTTGTAGCCGCGATGGTATTTAGGCGGAGATTTTATGTGCAGTTTTTTAAGGCGATTTTGCATCTCTTCTTCACTAATAAGAAGATCTAAAGATCGGTTCTTGACGCTAATTTTTATTCTGTCACCATTTTTGACGAGTGCTAACGGGCCGCCTACAGCAGCTTCAGGCGTGACATGTAAAACGATAGTCCCGTAGGCAGTACCGCTCATACGTGCATCAGATATACGAACCATATCTTTAACCCCAGCACGAGCTAGTTTTTTTGGTATGGGAAGATAACCTGCCTCAGGCATAGCTGCGTCACTTTTCGGACCAGCATTTTGCAGTATCAGGATATCATTTTCCTCTACATCGAGTGCTGGATCGTCGATCCTCAATGATAGATCTTCAAGAGAGGAAAAAACAACCGCCCTTCCTTCAGTCTCAAAAAGTTTTGGATCGGCTGCTGATCTCTTTAAGATCGCCCCTTTAGGTGCTAAAGATCCAAAAAGCGCGACTAAACCTCCCATAGGTTGTATAGGATCATCTAGTGACCGTACTACGGTTCTATCGACATATTCTGGCTCTACCTCTAAACGCTCCCCCAGTGTTTGCCCTGTTACAGTCATACAATCTAGGTTTAACAAGTGCTTTAGCTCGCGCAGTACCACCCCGAGGCCACCGGCCTTGAATAGATCCTCCATATAATGTTCGCCTGTTGGTTTTAAATCTATTAACACCGGGGTTTCATCTGAGAGTATGTTGAGCTGAGTCAATGGAATTGGAATTCCTAGGCGACCAGCGACAGCAGTTAGATGAATGATTGCATTAGTTGACCCTCCAATAGCTAAGAGAACCCTTAGAGCATTTTCTACTGACTTAGGTGTGATTATCCTATTTGGTATAAGGGAGTTATCTTTATCACTGGAGGCCAGCACCACGGCTTGTGCCCCAGATGCTTCAGACGCCCTCAAACGGTCTGCGTGGGTGGCTGGTATTGCGGCAGTCCCTGGCAACGCCATCCCCAAAGCTTCTGTTATACATGCCATCGTGCTCGCTGTTCCCATAACGGCACAAGTTCCAGCTGTAGTGACTAAGCGGGACTCAATTTTGTCGATACCTGCCTGGTCGATTTCCCCTGCTCTAAATTTACCCCAGAAGCGGCGGCAATCTGTGCAGGCACCCAATCGTTCCCCTTCTGAATGTCCTGTTAATTGTGGCCCTGTGATTAGTGATATTATTGGGATATTGGCATTGGCTGCCCCCATTAATTGCGCTGGTAATGTTTTATCGCACCCACCAATCATCACAGCTGCATCCATCGGCTGTGCCTGGATCATTTCCTCAGAATCCATACTCATCAAATTCCGATACATCATCGAGGTAGGATTTAAGAAAGTTTCGCCAAGCGAGATCGTAGGAAATACTATTGGTAAGCCGCCTGTCATAAGAACGCCTCGCTTGACCGCCTCAATCATTTCAGGGACGTGGCGGTGACAGTTATTGAAACCACTAGCTGTATCAGCTATTCCAATTACCGGTTTGCTCAGAGGGTCCCTCCCGTAACCCATAGAAGCGGCATTAGCGCGACGAAGATATAGACTAAAGTCCATATCGCCATAATTAGTGAGCCCCCTTGCAAGTCCGTGTTTTTGTGTGGCCATTTCTTATTCCCCTAGATTATCACCCCAAAAGGTCCTAACCCTATGTCCGCAGGATCAGGCTAAAAATTTCGTTGCCAGCTAATATTTGCTTCGAGGCACACAAAACAATACACCAGTATTTTTTTGCAGAAAATAGTCTTTAACCGTTGGGTTATTATTAGTTTCAAAATATAGCAAAAAATCTCGATCACTGGATTGCATCTAAATTCGGTTTTCCGCGTGGATTGGTCGTGCTATTTTATACCGAGCTATTAAGTTTAATCGTCGTCTCATACTGTTTGTTGGGCATTATTTTGATTCTAATCCGTTCTACTATTTTCAACTGTATTTTAATTTTAACTATCCTATTAATGGGGCTTTTAGCGCTTCCTTTGCTATTTGGTTCGAGAAAAGGGGTGTGTTGGCTGAGAGATGTTTGGGTAAAATTTATACTATCTAGTTTAAAAATAATTGTTGGCCTTGATTACCGGGTCGAAGGTTCAGAGAATCTCCCACGGGGTCATTTTATGGTCGCCTCGAAACATCAGTCCGCATGGGAGACATTAGCGCTCCACTTAATCTTTTCGGATCCTTCAATAGTCTTGAAGAGAGAATTACTGAAACTTCCGATATTAGGCTGGTTTATCAATAAAGTTGGTATGGTGCCGATCGACAGAGCAGGAAAAGCGAATGCTTTAAAGTCTATGTTAATGATTGCCAGAAAATGGGCGGGGCTTGGGCGTCCGATTATCATATTTCCCCAAGGAACCCGGGTCGCCCCAGGCGAAAAAAAAGGGTATCATTCTGGTGTGTTTGCTGTCTATCGAGCTTTGAAAGTGCCTGTTGTTCCTATTGCTCTTAATTCCGGTATATTTTGGCCGCGGAAGGCGTTCATAAAGCGTCCAGGGGTAATTACGGTCAAAATATTAAACTATATTCGTCCAGGGCTTAAGAGAGAAGATTTCATGAAACAACTGGAAGATATAATCGAAACAGAAACACGAGTGTTGGAGCAAAATAGTTCACGTTCTTAATTATTTTATGGTCAATTTAAGTATCTGTATATTTTCTAGGGAAGTTGAGTCTTCAAGTATTTCGTTAGCTCTGTTCCAAATCTCTTGTCTCAGCATTCTAATTCCGTCGTAGCCGGATAGTTGTTCTGGCGTTAAGCTACTTAAAAATACGTTGACTGAATCTCTTATTCTTGGTTCTAGCAGTTTAACCTTTGCTTTTGCTTCTTCACCAGAAAGAATCAGGGCCATACTAAAGAGCAAAAATACTGGTTTTCGACGTTGTGTTTGAAGATTAATGACAAACTCGTCCATCCAAAATTCTAGGGACATCATCGATGCTTTGTTAAAAGCTTCGGGAACTGTTTTCCTCTCCTCGGCTTTCTTCTTCGCTAGTTCAGTCTCGATTTTCGCATCGGGTTCTGAACCGAACCCCGGTATGAGACCAAAGAAAAAAGCTCCAGCTCCGGCTCCAATCAGAAGCACCAGAGGTAGAATAAATATTATCAATATTTTCTTCATGTCATAGTCCGCTTCAAAGCTCTATATAAGATACTCTAGATTGTTACCATACTGGAAGTAGCTCTTGATATAATGTCGCTTTCTCATCTGCCAGCAGCATATCCTTGCATGCCCCTGGCATTCGCCGCCGCTTTCAAGGTGCTTCCATCGCTTGATGCAGCTGTTAACCGCCCTTCAGACCAGGGCTCTCCTATCTCAATATCATGACCTCGGCGCTTTAATTCGTTAATGGTACTATCAGGAAACCGTCCTTCTAAAACGACTTTTTTAGATTGGTAGGCCCTCGGCCAAAAAGAGCTTGGGAAGTGATCTGTGTGAAATGCAGGGCAATCGATCGATTCTTGAAGGTTCATTCCATGATCTGCATGATGCAAAAACATGAGAGTTGACCATTGGTCTTGTTGATCGCCTCCAGGGGTGCCAAAAACCATAAAAGGCTTTCCATCCTTAAGTGCAAGTGATGGTGAAAGCGTCGTTCTTGGTCGCTTGCCCGGCACGAGGGCCGAAGGAGAATTTTTATCCAACCAGAACATTTGCCCCCTATTTCCAAGACAAAAACCAAGTTTTGGAATAATAGGGGAACTTTGTAACCATCCGCCGCTAGGGGTGCAGGAAACCATATTACCGTATTTATCTATAATATCGAGGTGAACTGTATCACCGGTTGAAACTCCTGTTTTTGCTACCGTTGGTTCCCCAGCGCCCAAGGAAGCTGCGACCGTGATCCCAGATCTATCGTCAATCGCTTTATCAATTGACCCTAGATAACCATCAATTTTTCCCGGTATTAATTTTTCTGAGGCTTGTTGCCCGATTAAAGCTCTTCTCTCTTTATTATATTCTGAACTTAACAACTCAGTCATAGGAACATCGATAAATGCTGGATCGCCATAGTAAGCTTCACGATCAGCGAAAGCCAGTTTTGCTGACTCTACAACCGTATGTACAAAATCTGGCCCTCTTGGATCCATAGAGCCCACACCTAAGCCGTCTAAAATTGCCAGCTGCTGTAGTAAAACGGGCCCTTGGCTCCAGGGGCCACACTTACACACTGTATAATTTCCATAATCGTATGTGACAGGTTGGTCGTAGGTCGCTTGCCAGTTAGCCATATCTTCCCCAGTCAATAGACCTTTATGGCGTCGACCTGATACATCCATTACTTCCTGGCTTCGACAGAATCGGTCTATTTCTTCGGCTATCCAACCGCGATACCAAATGGCTCTGGCATGATCAATCTGTTTTTCTCGGTTGCCTTTAATTCCCTCCGCCTCTCTGATTATTTTTTCATATGTATTGGCCATGGTTGGATTTTTAAAAATTGAACCGGGTACAGGTGGCTTTCCATTGGGGAGATAAATCTCAGCGGATGTTTTCCATTCGGTACTAAATAGTTCGCGTACAGTATCTATAGTCGCCGTTATCCGCGGGACAACGGGATAACCGTTGCGAGCGTATGCTATCGAAGGTTCCATTACTTCCGACAAGGTCATTGTCCCGTAATCCCGGAGTAAAAGCATCCAGGCGTCGAATGCGCCTGGTACCACAGCGCAGAGTAAGCCGCTCCCGGGTATTAAGTCTAATCCGAGATCTGAGAATTTTTGGATAGAAGCTGCCGCTGGAATGGTGCCTTGGCCACATAGAACTTGAGGTTGTGGGTTCTTCGCCGCCTGAAAAATGATAGGCATATCACCGCCAGGACCATTTAGGTGTGGTTCGACAACTTGTAAAACAAAACCTGTCGCTACGGCTGCATCAAAGGCATTTCCGCCTTTTTCTAATATTGACATTCCTACGGCTGAACCGATCCAATGAGTGGTGGTAACTACACCAAATGTTCCAATAAGTTCTGGTCGGGTTGTGAACATTTTCTTTTCTCTCTTTTTTAATATGATGGGTCAATTTATTTTACTTGATAATATTTCTGGTTAAGCCTAACTTTATAGTTGAGGTTCAAAATGAACTGGCCCGACATTTGCATGACCTGCACAGCAGGTCGTTGGGATTCTGCAGAAGCGGAGACAGTATATGCTGAATGGTGCATCAGCACTAGGAATTTTAACGGGTAGTTCTGGGACATCAGCCCCGAACGCGATATCCTCGCTCGCTCTCTTCAAACAAATCAATAAAAATGAAGCTAAACTTCGACAAACGTTTTTTAACCGACAAGATGTTCAAAAGGACATAGAAACCTTCAAAGCCAAGGCCCTTGGTTTTGAAGACATTGATGACCTGGTTAAAGATAGGAAAACGCTTCAAGTCATTTTGACAGCCTTTGACCTGGGATCAGAAATTAACAATCCCGGAAAAATCAAGGCTATATTAAAAAGTGATGTTAATGACGTAAACTCCTTTGCTAACAGATTGAACGATACTCGATTTGCGGAATTGGCAAAGTTTGTTGATTTTAATGGACGTGGATTTAAGAGTTTGACTACGGCTAGTAGCCAGCAATCTTTAATAGATAAATATCTTCAAAATAGATTTGAGTCCGATGTTGGAGGTGAGAATGGCGAAATTGCTAAAGCATTTTTCTTTTTGCGCAATATCAACTCGATTACCAGTACTGCCGGGCTTTTGGGTAATATGCAACTTAGGACCATCGCAACAACGGCTTTGAGATTACCACCACAAATAGCGTCTCAATCACTTGAAAAACAGATACAATTAATCGAATCGAAATTTGATGTAAAAAAAGCTGCTATTAATGGATCTCAAACGGCCTCGACTATCGATAATCAATCGAAAATAAAGGACGACATTCAGGCCATAGAAGAAGCAAAAGGCCAAGTTGCAAGTGCCGAGGCGTCATTATCAATCATTAATAACAGATTGAAAAATCTCCGCAGTTTACAGCTTAATTTACCCAGCCATATGGATACGAGCGAAAGCGGTGCCAACGAAAAAGAAATTGCTGTGCAAACCAGTTCGGTTAAACAGCTAAAAAAAATAGCTGGAGCTAATTCTGCCGCAAAAGGAGCGATTGACGAACTAGATCCTATTATCAAACAAATGAATGACTTATTGGCTGATATGCGTGTTGAGACGGTTCAAAGCAAATTTGATGCCCAGAAAACAAGCTTTGCAGAGCTTGCTGCTCTCGTTCCTGATCTTATTAATCACACGC
>CALIMD010000217.1 GCA_938028645.1 uncultured Alphaproteobacteria bacterium | reverse complement strand
AATCAAAGTTTTTAAGTGGTCTCTCAATCTTTTGTTAAATCTTCGATAATATATTTCTTGTTTGTCATGTATTTCAGTTGCTTCCTCGGGCATTACCTCACCCCCCTTTATTGTTCTACGAGCCCGACGCTCGCCACTTTTACGTTTACGAAATTCCCGGAATTGTTCTCGTGCACCCGTTAATCCTTCTCGAGCAATCATGGTAACCAACAGCATAATAACCGCTACTAAAATTACTCTTAATGGCCCCAATTCGATAAGACCCTTGTCAATTAATACAACTATTGCAGCGCCAACGACCGCTCCCTCTGCTCGACCTAAGCCGCCAATAACCATCATTGCGAATAATAACATCACCTGATCAAGCGAAAAGACAGACGGAGATATTGATTTATAGTACATTGCATAAAATGCACCTATTACTCCAAGTGCAGCTGACGATATAACGAACACAAGAAGTCTGGCACGTCTGAAGTCAATTCCTACAGCCTCAGCAAAAGCCTCATCTTCTCTGGACATTTTAGCTACTCTTAAAAGAAGCCCAAGCCTTTCAGAATTTACAAGACGCCAAACTAACAATGCTCCTAACAAAATAACAAAAGAACCTGCAAATCCCAATAGCAATCCTGGACGTTGCAAAAACATATCGTCAGGAATAAAACTATCAACCTGGGTTATTGCCCCATTGGTAACAGTAAGGGACCGTAATTGCGTAACAAATACCCGACATATTTCAGAAATTCCTAGAGTAAGGAGCGCATAATACAAACCATCCAGACGAGTAGAAGGTATAGCTAAAATTGCTCCAAAAACAAACCCAATCATCGGGCCTATAATTAACATAAATGGCCAGGGGACACCCAAATAAACATTAGCTGCAGCTGCACCATATCCAGCAATACCAACGACTGCTAATGTCGCTAAAGAAAAGATACCAGCAGTACCAACAATTAAAGTCCAAAGCACATTAATTGCGGCATACATGCAAAAGATCGAAACTACCGAAATCAGGGAATTTGAAAGAAAAGGGGTAAGTAAAGCAATGAACAATAGACCGAGAGTCCACCAAAGAGGCTTCTTATCAATCAGTATACGCTCTCGAGCAAGAGTCTTAGGATTATGCACACCACGCCATTGCAACCAATGCCGTTTGGTAAATGGCAACCTAGAACGAAACCAAAACCCTTTCAAACCAGGGTTTAAACGCCACTCCCAATGACGACGTCCAACTGGGAAATATTTTGTCTTCTTATCCATAACTATTCTCTCGTATCATCAAGTAACCCGCTGATACCGCGAGGACGAATAACTAAGACCGCAATAATAAAGGAAAAAGTCGCAAACATAACGTATCTTTGACCCAAGAATGGAACAGAACCTATAAAAGCTTCCAAAAACCCAATCAAAATTGCTCCAATTACAGCACCAGGAACGGATCCTAAACCTCCGAGAAGCGCAATGGTAACACCCATTATATGAGGTACCGACCCAGATGTAGGACTTACAAAAATAGTCTGAGAGAGTAATGCTGCAGCCATACCTGCTAGCGCTCCGGTTAACATCAGAACTGGAAGGGCTGTCACTTTACGAGAAATTCCAGAGTACGCAGCTCCTTCCGCATTTTGCATCATTGCACGAACTTCCAACCCTCGCCTGCTATACCTTAACCAAGCCAGAGTTAGCGATAAAATAATAATCGCTCCTATGATTGTTCCGGCTTGATCATAACGAATTTTTGTACCCCAAACCTCCCATCGTCCAAACCCAAATATCTTTGGTAGACCACGGTTGCGGGGGCCAAATAAATATAACAGTGATTGTACCGATGCAATATTAATTGCTAGCGTGATTATTAATCCTCTGACTGCATAATTTGGTTTGTCATGTATCGGCAAAAAGGCTAGCAGATAAATAATCGCTCCAAAAATTGCCCCCGAAATTAATGCTGAACCAACTAATGTGCTCGCCATGATAAAACTGGCAAGAGCAGTTTTACCGAAACTTGCTATTATAATTGGCTTCATAAAACCCGTTACAAGCCAAGCTCCATAACCAGATACCGCAAACGTAGCTCCATGAGCCATATTAAGCAAACCCACACTCGACCAAAGAATTGAAACACCTATAGCCATTAATGCATAAATTGATGCTAAATTTAAAGCATACACAAAAAGTCCTAGATCCATTTAATCCCCCGACACCAAAGACACATGACCAACCTCACCACGCATCCTACCTGCATGCATTCCTACGATCCTATCAACCTTACCCGATAATAGGTTTACGTTTTGCTCAGCTATAATCATGGCAGCATCATTCACAGGAAGCGCCCAAAGTGCCTCCATTACACCATGAGAAATTTTTGGAGCAAGTCCTAAAGAAGGTTCATCAATTAGATACAACTTAGCTTCAACCATTAACATTCTTCCTATTGATACCATTCGCCTTTCGCCACCAGACAATTTTCCAACCAATGAATGTTCCAACATGCGTAAAGGCGGAAAAATATCAAAAACCTTATCAATTCTCTTATTCTTTTCTCTCCAGGCTAGTTTTGTATAAGCCCCACACTCAAGGTGTTTGCGGACACTCAAGCCAGGAAAAATTGCATCACCCTGAGGAGCAATGGCTATACCAGAGCGCACTAAGCGGGGAGTTCTTCGACCAGCTCCAATCGATCTTGATCCACCAATCTCCAAATCATTAAATTTAATAGAACCTTGTTGCCAGCCAGACATGTGAGTTATCGCGCGTAGTAAAGTTGTCTTACCGTGCCCATTCAAGCCGACCAGACCAATTCTCTCACCACTTTGAACAGTCAAATCAACTTCATGCAATACTCTCAGCGGACCGTAGCCGGCAGATAATTTATTAATTTTTAATACATCAGGCATGCGCATCCTCAAAGTATGCGGCGTGTACTTTTGGATCAACAAAGACAGTCTCTGGAGATCCTTTTGCAATAACCTCTCCCAGATCTAGCACCACCACCCTATCGGCAACTGCAGAAAGCAGCTCTAATCTATGCTCAATCATAATTACACCAATTGCGTATTCATCTACAATTCTTCGAATAATTAAGTCTAACTCATCAATTTCTGCATTAATCAATCCAGATGCTGGTTCATCCATGAGAATAACCTTAGGATTTCTCATCATTAAACAAGAAATTAGCAGCTTTCGCCGGTCAAATGCGCCCAAAGCAGCTGCGGGCGTATCCCAATGAACCTTTAAGTTTGCTAGGCGAGCAGCCCATTCAGCATCATGGACACTCAGATAAGGTCGAAAAGCCTTACGCGCCGCTCTAAAGGTCTCTCCTACTGTTAATGATCCAGGTGTGACTGGGCTTTGATAAGTTCTTGCAAGCCCAATTCTAGCCCGCTTAAAGAAAGACTCTTTCGTAATATCTGATCCATCTAATTTTACGAGTCCAGCTTCAGAAATATATCTTCCACAGAGCACTTCGAATAAAGATGTTTTCCCAGCTCCGTTCGGACCAACAAGACCAACTATCTCACCGGGATTAACATCAATAGAAACGTTTGTGAGGATGCGTCTACCTCCTAGTGATAGACTAACACCCTCACATTCAAAGAGCGAATTTTTTAGACTCATCGTCTAAATTACATCCAAGGAGCCAATCTAAATGGCACCTCAGCAAATGGTGATGGAGCAATAATTCGGTGCTCGTCATCCTGAACTTGGAAGAACAAGTGCGCTTGCCCACCTTCAGGATCTTCTGTCATATTTGGATAACTTGTACCACTATTAGTCTCTGA
>CALIMD010000216.1 GCA_938028645.1 uncultured Alphaproteobacteria bacterium | reverse complement strand
AACATTACAAGGGGCAAATGCGCGAGCAAAAATAATTAAACTGCAGTGGTTTAGTGCGTCGTACCCCATTAAGCCTTGAGGGCAATATTCTCAGGATCGTAGGGACTCTCGGCGATAATTTTTGCTGGTAAAAGTTTATCGAGAAGTCTCACTTGGCATTCCTGACCAATACTAGCGTGCTCACTTTCGATATATCCTAACATCAAAGATTTGCGAATAAAATGTCCATAACCGCCAGACGTACCTCTACCTACTACTTTACCCTCTATGATTATAGGTTCATTTCCAAAAGAATCAGCGTCATTCGCTTCTATCTCTATCGTGCAGAATTTATTGGGTACGCCTTTTTCCTGCTGCTCGACTAAGGTCTGTCTTCCCGTGAATTCTCCTTTGTTTAATTTAATAAATCGGTGAAGATTGGCCTCAAGTGCTGAATTTTCTGCATTTAAATCTGTTCCCCATAATCGGTAAGATTTTTCTAGCCTCATTGAATCCATAGCCCGCATTCCTACATTTTTAATCTCAAACTCTGCGCCTGCTTCCTGCAGTGCCTCGAAAAGTTGCAATTGATATTCGATAGGATGGTGCAGTTCCCAACCTAAAGAGCCAACAAAATTCACACGCATCGCTCGCACTTTTGGACAAAACCCAATGGGAATTTCTTGCATGGAAAGCCATTTGAAGGATTCGTTGGAGATATCAGCATCTGCAATCTTTTGTAAAACGGAGCGTGCATTCGGTCCTGCTAATACAAAAACGCCATATTGATTAGTTTTATCAGAAAGGTGAACAGAACCGTCTTTAGGTAGGGACTTCTGCAGAAAGTCTAGGTCAATATTATGTGCTGCGCCTGGACCAACCACAAAGAATTTCTCTCCTAGTATACCATCAGAAAGACGAGTAATAGTAAATTCCGATCGAATAGAGCCAGATGGATTCAATGCGTGGACTAGACTTAAACCACCCACGTTTTGCGGAATATTATTGGCAACAAGCTTATCGATATATTCTCTTGCAGACCGTCCCTCTATTTCAAATTTAGAAAAAGAGGACAGTTCTATCAAACCAACGTTCTCACGGGTGGCACGAACTTCATTACCAACATGCTCAAACCAGTTTGACCTTCTATATGAATAGTTATCTCTTCGTTTCACATTTTGAGGGGCAAACCAATTTGGACGCTCCCAACCAAATCTAGCACCCCAAACGGCACCTGCCTTATCTAGTCTATCGTATACAGGGGTAGTCTTTGCTGGGCGGGCCTCTGCTCGCTCTTCCATTGGGAAGTGATTTACAAAAACGTGTGCATATGCTTCTTCATTCTTTATCTTTGCGAAATTTTTTGAAACAACGCCAAACCGTCTGGGGTCTACCCCAAGCATATCGACACTGGGTTCGCCATTAACCACCCATTCAGCTAATTGCCAGCCGGCTCCACCCGCTGCTGTCACTCCAAAGCTATGTCCTTCGGAGATCCAGAAGTTTTCCAAGCCAAAAGCTGGGCCAACCATAGGATTTCCGTCTGGAGTATAAGATATTGGGCCATTAATTATATCTTTTATTCCGGCGTTCTCGAAAGATGGCACACGATGCATAGCGGCCTCTACGTGTGGCATTAACCTTTCAAGCTCCCCAGGAAAGAGATCTTTCTCAAATGTTTCCGGAACACCATTGATAAAACAAGCTGGAGCTCCTTTCTCGTATGGACCAAGAATCCATCCCATCCTTTCTTCTCGCAGATAATATGAGGCATCAGACTCTCTCAAAACTGGGAGTTCGCCATTACCCGCTTGCCGGTATTTTTGAAGTTCTGGATCAATATCGGTCACTATATATTGATGCTCAACAGGAATGACCGGTATTTGTAAGCCGACCATCTTGGCGGTCGAGATTGCATAATTTCCGGTGCAACAGACAACATGCTCGCACTTAATGGCGCCTTTGTTAGTTTTAACGATCCACTCGCGACTAGAACTACGATCTATTCCATTAACCTGCGTCTGCTGATTGATTTCGGCACCTAATTTTCGTGCGCCTTGTGCTAACGCCATTGTGACATCTACCGGGGCGATATGACCATCAGTCGGGTGCCAAAGAGCTCCTATCAGACCATCCATGTTAGCCAAAGGCCAAAGTTTTTTGATTGCTGATATATCGATCAAATGAGACTCAACGCCGATAGTCTCTGCAGTGCATTGGTAATTCCGATACTCGTCCATTCTTTCGGGATTTCGTGCAAGGCGGAGATTCCCGTTCGTGTGCATCCCAACCGCTTGGCCAGTTTCGGCTTCCAAAGTTTTATAAAGCTCAACAGAATATTGGTGAAGCTGGCCGACTGAATAACTCATATTAAATAGAGGCAAAAGACCAGCGGCATGCCAGGTCGAGCCAGCAGTTAATTCCGTCCTTTCTAATAATACGGCATCTGACCAACCTAGTTTTGCGAAATGATAGAGAGCACTTACGCCGACGACACCGCCTCCTATAATTACTACACGCGATTGATCTCTCATTTTATCTGTCCTCGTTACAGCTCAGTACTCTATATTTAATAAACTAAACGGGCTAGCTGACTATGCAAATAAAAAAGAAGTCTTGTTATGCTTTACAGTCCCTTAGCCGTTGCTTAGGCTTCCTGTTTGTAGGGTGGGTTTTTAAATATGAATCTCGACTGC
>CALIMD010000215.1 GCA_938028645.1 uncultured Alphaproteobacteria bacterium | reverse complement strand
CCAACAAGTATTGGTTTAATTGGTTGAAACTCTTCAATTAAATTCAACAAGCGTCCTGTCAACTTTTTTAAAGACGCTGTCCCTTCAATATCAGGGGCTTGACCATGCCCCAAAAGATCGAACGTTACGCAAGTAAACTCCTGTTTCAATTCATTCACGACGGGACACCACATAAACCGATCTAAACCAACTCCATGAACGAAGATGATTAATTGACCCGTCCCCGCAGTATTGAATTCAGTTAGGGCCAAATTAGGTTCCAATCAAAGTGTTAACTCAAACAATTGAGACTTTGTCCAACCAGATACGATCAATGGTACTCTGTCGCCTTAAATATTAGCAAACTGCTTATACAGGAAACCAGAGATAATCTCATTGAACGCGTCCACGTGCTCCAGTGATGACAAGTGCTGTGCTGGCTCTAACCAATGTAAATCTGAACCTCTAATAAAATCTGCCATTCGTCGTGATATATATGTGGGAGCACCCGGGTCGTCTGGGGTAGCGATTATTAATGTGGGTACATCTATGCTTTTTAACTTATCATTTGTATCTAAACCGCACATGGCTTCACTGATTTTTTTGAATGCCTTGGGATCGAAACTTTCAAAAGTTGCAGATAAGTATTTGTAGCCAGGGATTTCTTTTTCTATCGCGTCTAAGGTAAACCATCTTCGCATTAAAACATCATGAACCGATTTGGTGCCGCTCTCTAAAACTTGCTTCGATCTCTCTTCCCATAGTTGGTGCATATCTTCACTGATGAAGCATGTTGTATTGATTAGCATGAGAGAAGCTACACGGTCTGGATACTTTAGAATGAGTGTTTGTGAAATCATACCTCCCATCGAAACACCGCCTAAATGAATCTTTTGAATACCGAGATGATCCAGGAGAGCAACAATATCATCAGCGATTTGTGATAGGGTGCACGGTCCATCGTAAAGTTTACTTTGGCCATGTCCTGGGACATCAATTACTAGAGAGTTATAATCGATGAATGATTTTTTATGAAAATCCCAATATTTTTTATTAGATCCGAAGCAGTGTATCATGGTTACTGTAGAATCTGTGTTTTTCTGGTCAAATTCATATGATATTTGAGTGCTGCCTAGATCTAAAACTTCACTTGTCATTAAGTACTCCTCTGTATAAACCCAATAAATATTTTGATATCAGGGATATTCCATACTCATGTTTAAGGTACCAGAAACTAATCGCCGGTTCACTTTAAAAACGCGCCCCGAATCGCTTCCAAGCGACGAAAACTTTAATATAGAAAAATGCGCAATTCTACCAACTCCTCCAGGAAAGCTTCTGATTAAAATTCTCATGGTAGCGTTATCTCCCTGGCAAAATCAAAGAATGAAGGATTTCAAAAATTACACAGAGCCATTTAAAATCGGTGAATTAATTGACTGTGACGTGTTAGGCCAAGTTGTTGATGGAGACGTAGACGGCTATCTCCCTGGCCAGTTAGTCACGGGTCGGTTAGGATGGCAAGAGTATGCCATCGCATCTCCGGACCAATTAATCGCTATTAGTTCTGAATTCCCCGAAAAACTTTGGCTCACCGCGTTAAGTTCGCCAGGCCTAACGGCCTACTGTGCACTTGACCTTTTTGGGCGTCCGATGCCAGGACAAACCTTAGTTGTGACCTCTGCGGCTGGAGCAGTTGGCAGTTTCGCAATCCAACTCGGAAAACTTGCAGGAATGCGGGTTATCGGCATTACTGGAAATAAAGAAAAAAGTAAGAAAGTTATTGAGCAACTGGGAGCAGACGATTGCCTAGAACATAATAATCCTTCATTCGCTCATAATTTAGCAGATACCTGCCCTGATGGAGTCAACTTATTCTTTGATACCCTTGGTGGCGGAATAGGAGACCTTGTATTTGAAAATTTAGCAAAATATGCTCAAGTAATCATTGTGGGACGAACAATATCCAATAACAGCGAACGCCCTGACCAAGATCCGGTGAATATGCGCCAACTCTGGGCAAAAGAAACGAGTATAAAAGGTTTTTCCAGATACTCCTATCCGGAACGCTGGGAATTCGCAAGAGAGCGCATGATGGCTCTATGTAGACAGGGTAAAATCAAAACTATCGATCACATAGTCAACGGTTTTGAGAAAACCCCCTCGTCTTTGAGAGATATGTTAAGTGGGAATTGTACGGGTAAAGTCCTTGTCCGCTATAGTGAAAAATTAATGAATATTGAGAATGATTAAATTATGAAAACACAAAAGACATATGTGAATGGTATTGATATCGCCTATCGTTGGGATGGAAATAAAAACGGTCCTATAGTGATGATGGCGCACGCAATGGGAACCAGCAACGAGATATGGAACCAACAGATAGAAGCCCTCTCGGATCGCTATCACATTCTCCGGTATGATTGGCGAGGCCATGGGAAAACTTCAGCACCTCAAGGGCCATACACTCTGAATGAATTTGTAGATGACGCCGTAGGAACAATGAATGCGCTAAAACTTGAAAAGGTAAACTGGGTTGGTATTTCTACCGGAGGGATGATCGGTCAAGGTGTAGCAATTAAACACCCCGATAGACTTAATTCCCTATCACTTTGTAATACAACCTCCCAAAGTAACCCTTGGTATCGAAATTGGGTTGCAGAGAGACAAGCCGTCGTAAAGAAGTCTGGTATGGTTCCTGTATGGGAAATGACAAAAAGACTCTGGTTTACGGATAATTTTGTTGATGCCGAAAATACTGATTATAATAAAATAAAAGACGTATTTATTGCTACTCCGGTTGAAGGATATCTTGGGGGAACTTCTGCGGTTGCCGACCTAAATTATCTAGACTCACTGGATCAGATAACAACAAACACCCGTATAATCGCCGCTGGAGATGACCCGGTCACCCCGATCGAAAGATCAGAAGAAATGCATGAACGAATCAAGAACTCAAAATTATTTATAATAGACGGCCAACGGCATTTCTCGAATATAGAGTCTCCGAGAGCGTTTAACAAATTATTACGAGATGGTTTGGATGAAATGGCCAGCTAACTTTGTGAAGTTGACAACCTGATATTCAACCTCACCACGTTGATACCGCCATGCTAATTATCCAAAATTTTCTTAATTTCAGAAATGAATGTATCATTCAATAAAAGTTTCCAAGCTTTCTAGCCAATCTGCCTCTTCGGCTGGCTTGTCCCAACGAATTCGGTGAACTCTGGGAAATCGCATAGCAACTCCGGATTTATGTCTTTTAGATCTGTGAATACTATCGAATGCTAACTCGATAACTAGTCCTGTAGCAACCTGTCGCACCGGCCCGAAACGTTTTATTGTATTATCTCTCACCCATTTATCTAGATCCTTCAGTTCCTCGTCAGTAAAACCAAAATATGCCTTTGCTACAGGCACTAACTCGGTTTTTTGTTCATGAAGCCACCAAACACCAAACGTGAAATCGGAATAAAAAGATGAACGTCGCCCATGCCCTCTTTGAGCATACATCATTACAGCATCTATTATGAGAGGATTACGCTTCCACTTAAACCATCCTGGTTTCGGCCGACCGGCTATATACAAACTGTCCCAAGGCTTTAACATCAAACCCTCTAGTCCATATTCCCTGCAAGTTGTGTGTAGATCGCTCAAATTGCGATGAACCCTGAAATCTACGAGCTCAGATAAGTCCATTTTTTTTAATTTTTTTTCTTCAAAAAATTGTTCTAAACGCAATCTTCTATATTTGAAACTATGGGTTCTAAGATCCTCTTCTCCATCGAATAGAATATCGTAAAGCCGCACATGGCAAGGAAAGTCTAAAACTAGCTTGTCTGAGATTTTTTTTCTATTCAGTCGCTGCTGAAGATCATTAAATGGAGCTACCTTCTTCTCTTTCATGACAAGTAACTCCCCATCAAGCACTCCATTAAATCGTGAAGCTTCTATAATTTCTGGAAAGGAGTTAGAAATGTCATCGCCTGTTCTTGAAAAGAGTTTTCGTTCTTTCCCATTGGCGGCAAGCTGAACTCGAATGCCATCCCATTTCCAT
>CALIMD010000214.1 GCA_938028645.1 uncultured Alphaproteobacteria bacterium | reverse complement strand
GATTATTAATGTGTGCGATTGTTTCTCCAATAGCAAAGCGTGTTTGAAAAGGGTCCAGTTTTCTTATAAATAATTCCTGCATAATGGCCTCGGCGCTGTTTTCGTTTTTGCAGGCCTCATATGTTATCTCAAGTCGTTCATTATGATGAAAAATTAAATCGGCGACGCGCGTTTGCAGCTCTTTATACGGTCGGTTGTGAGCGGGGAGTATCAATGCGTCAGAACCTATAGATCCCAAGTTCTCTAGAAACTCTATATATCCTTTTAATGGATCTGCATTAGGTTCTTGCCACCAGACAGCGATAATTGGTGTGATCCGCGGCAGCAGCATATCGCCGCCAAGCATTATTCGATCCTTTTCACAATAGAATGAAACATGATCTGGTGAATGGCCTGATCCGAATACCGGTTTCCAAACCCGATCACCAATTTTGAATGAAGTTGAATGTTCAATGCGTTCGTATTCAAGTGGAATAGGGGTTACCATTGATCGGTAATCGTTGCCAATATCCTCATAAATTTTTATTAAATCAGGTTTTAGATTAGCCTTTTTGTAAAAAGCACTCATTGCTTGGGAAGCTCCACTATCAACAGTTAGATACGCCTGTCGAGCGCTTAGCCATTCAATTTGAGTCATCCAAAACTCTGCATCGGTTCTTTCAATTAACCAACCGGCCAAACCGACGTGATCGGGGTGAAAATGAGTCCCAATAATTTTTTGGATAGGTCGCTTGGACAGATATTTTTTCAAAATGTTTGTCCAAATTTCAATCGATTTCGTATCAGCTAAACCGGTATCTATCAGAACCCAGGAATCTCCATCGTCTAATAAATAGATATTTATGTGATCCAGAGCTATTGGCATGGGAAGCCTGAACCATAGTATGCCCTCGGCAACCTCTATGGGCTCCAAGGGAACAGGAAGTTCATCTCCAAAAATATAATCGACTTTGCTTTCCATATTCGGCACCATAATGATGCATTAAGATGTTGCATAGTCTGAATATTAGTGGACATTAAACTGACACAATAAATCTTTATTCTAAGCTTTTAGATTAGTGGAGTTGATAAAATTTCAGGGAAACTTTGTGTGATAATTGGACCGTCTGGAAGCGGTAAGGATACACTCATAAGCGGTGCAAAATTATTGTTAGATAATGAGAATCGTTATGTGTTTGCTCAAAGAGAAATCACACGGGCACAAACAGGTGATGCTGAAGACCATATTGAAATATCCGAGAGCGAATTCAAACAAAAACAATTGGCAAACGTATACTCATTATCGTGGTATGCCAATGGATTAAATTATGGTGTGACTAGATTAGATGAATATATGAGGCAAGAAAAATTCGTCATTTTGAATGGGTCTAGAGGGGCTTTAAAGGATATTCGTCAGAAATATAAAGATACTATAGTAATTCAAGTGGAGGTACCGCCAGAACTGTTAAGGAAGCGCCTTATATCACGAGGTCGCGAAGATAGCGGGGAGATAGATGCGCGATTGGCTCGAGGAGGTGCGTTGCGAATCCTAGATCCAACTGTAATAAATTTTATAAACGAGAAGCCCATACAAGAGTCTATTAATGAATTCGTTGCCATACTAAAAAATTTAAGTAATCATTCATAACAAATTGAACAGTTAAAGGATTAAAGCCATGCCCGTAAAGGAAAAGTACCTTTTTATAGTTAGTATGGATGTTTCTCCCGAGAAGGAAGACTTATTTAATGAAATTTATGATACGGAGCATATTCCTTACCTTTCAGAAGTACCTGGAGTTGTTGCAATATCCAGATATACCAAAGAGCCAGTAAAAATCAGTTTAGGGGGTGAAATCAAAGAAATTGAGATGGAAGATGAGCCAAAATATACCGCAATCTATGAGGTGACGGGGCCCGAGGTAATGTCTAGTGATGCATGGGGTGAAGCTGGCGAAAAAGGAAGATGGGGTCCGGAGGTTCGGCCCTACACATTCAACCGTAGACATGTTTTACGCAAGATCATTGGGTGATTTGGTCACATTTTTACTGATTGATGGATATACGTAACGAAATGTTCCAGTGGGGGAGTTGCTTTCGAAGGAGATTTGGCTTGCTCATCCCATCGTCGTAATTGTACTGCATCTTTAAAATATGGGATCTTTTCAAATTCAAAAACTTCCTCTTTTGAGAATGGCCCTCCCTGTACCTCGAGACTTTTAATAGAACCTTCTGATAGCAATGAGAAATATTCAGGGTCAGTGGCAGTTAAATAACGTTTGGCATCGACATGCCAGCGAATAGGACATAAGACGTCGTCGCCAAACCAAGGCATCAGAAATTCCACCGCTTTTTCTTCGTGCTCTGCATCTATTCCATGTTCAATAGATGAGCGAGCGTTTTTATTTATCAAATGTCCAATATCATGCAAAAGAGAGGCTGTTATTAATGCTGGTGTTGAGTTCTCTTTCTCAGCTAGGTAGGCGCATTGGAGAGCATGGTTCAACTGTGTTACATTTTTTTCGTCAAAGTGATCGCGACCGAAATTAATAAATACCTTTTTAATATTATTTATATATTCCATTTTTGGTTCTCTCAAAACCTAGGCAACCCTTTCACCTAATTTAAATGTTTTTCTAACAATTGGTGTACCATCTGTGCACCGTTTAACCTGAATTAAGTCAGCCCTCAAACCTACTTTTATTTCGCCGCGATCGTTAAAGTTAGCCATCCTGGCCGGATTAGTTGTCACTGTTGCTATCGCATCGGGTAGGGAAAGTCCTTGTTCATCACTAAGAAGAAAAGCGCCATATAGTAGACTGGACGGTACATAATCTGAGGATAACGCATCAAGAAGCCCCTTGTCCGATAAATCAGCTGCCGAAACATTTCCGGAGTGCGACCCGCCTCGCACGACGTTTGGACCGCCCATAATTGTCGACATACCAGCGTTGCTCGCTGCAGAGGCAGCTGCGACTGTTGTAGGGAATTCAGATATTGTGGCTCCTAGGGTTATCGCTTCTTTTATGTGGGCTTCCGTAGCATCATCGTGAGTAGCGGTAGTCACGCCAATATTCTTGCAAATAGATGAAATTTCTAGTCGATGTTTCTTAGAGTATTTTGCTTGTAACTCCTTTCTTTCAATGACCATTTTATCGAACTCACTATCACTCAATCCATATTTTCCCTGGTAATAAGTCTTTAGTTTTGCTTCATCTACAAACTGACGTTCGCCGGGAGTGTGATCCATTAGCGAGACCAGTTGCACCAGCGGTTCTTCATAAAAGTTATTGAATGATTCGATAACATTTGTGCTCGCCACCTCACATCTCATATGGAGATAATGGTCCACAC
>CALIMD010000213.1 GCA_938028645.1 uncultured Alphaproteobacteria bacterium | reverse complement strand
TACTCTTGGTTGATAGGCGCTTTCAAGTTTTTTTATATCTTCACTACTCAGCTCTATATCTATGGAGGATACTGCATCCGAAATATGTGATAGTTTTGTTGCCCCTATTATAGGGGAAACAACAGCAGCTTTATTTAGTATCCATGATAACGCTACCTGAGTCGGTTTTATATCATATTTTTCTGCTACGGCGATAACATTTGCAACAACCTGCTTATCAGAATCACGAAACAGGGAAGCTCCAGTCAAAAGCCCTTTATCGTACTTCGCTCTCTCTGTCTCACCAATTCCACCAGCGGATCTATTTCCAGCCAAAACACCCCTTGCCAGTGGGCTATATGGAATTAGCCCAACACCAGCTTCTATACACAACGGAATCATATCACGCTCTTCATCCCGCTGGATTAGATTATACAAGTTTTGCATAGAAATTGGGCGAATATAACCCTTGCATTCAGCTAAGGTTATCAGCTGAGCAAATTTATAAGCGGGCATTGTTGAGCCGCCTATGTAGAGAATTTTACCTGCTTTCTTTATGTCCGTGAGTGTATCAAGTATTTCCTCAAGAGGTGTTCGGTTATCGAGCCGATGGATTTGATATAGGTCAATGTATTCGGTGTTAAGTCTTTTTAATTGTTGATCAATACTCTCCATAATGTGCTTTCGACTTAGACCACCCTGATTGGCTCTATCACCCATCTTAAGGCCAACTTTGGTAGACAGTACAATACTCTCCCGACTGGCATAGCCCATCAGTGTTTCGCCGATAATCTGCTCGCTCTTTCCGAGATTATAAGCATCCGCTGTATCAAAAAAATTAATGCCACTGTCTAAGGCATGGCGAAAAAAAGGAGCACTATCCGATTTATCAAAAGCAGCCCAATCCCGTCGTCCATTTGCGCCCCATGAGTTTCCACCAATACAGATTGTACTCACTCTTAAACCACTCGAGCCTAGCGTTACAAATTTCATAAAACTCTCTCCTCTAACATGTGACTACCGCTTGTTTCACAAAGCACATAGTAGATCACTACAATGCAATCCATTAATCAGCAAAAGTCTTCTTGCCCAATCAGTCATCAAACGGCAAATTACAAGAAAAATGTGAGGAAATAAAAATATGAATAAAGTAATTGGTTGGATCGGAGTTGGAAGTATGGGTAGCCGCATGGCTGCCAACTTGTCCAAAGGCGGATACCCTCTAATCATCGCAGATAAAATCAATACAGAATTGGCTCCTGAAGGTGCAAAAATAGCACACAACAACGAAGAATTATCAAAAAAAGCTGAGACTGTGATTTTTTCGGTCCCCGCAGGTCCCGATACTTTAACAATTGCAAAAGAATTCATTAATACCCCTGACAGTATTGTAAAAACGGTTATCGACACATCCACAATTGGGATACCCCATGCAAAAGAGGCATTTGAGCTGTTTAAGACTCATGGAATAGAATACATTGACGCGCCGGTCTCCGGCGGCATAGCCGGAGCAGAAGCGGGAACGCTTGCGGTTATGGTGGGATGCCAATTGAATAGCTTTAATACAGTTAAACCCATCTTAGACTGCATTGGTCAAAATGTAATTCACGTCGGTCAGTCAGCCGGACAAGGCCAAACCGTAAAACTTCTCAACAATTTCTTATCCGCCACAGCAATGGCGGCCACGAGCGAAGCTATGGCTTTTGGAACAGCCAACGGCCTTGACATGCAAGCTATCCTTGATGTGGTAAACGTATCCAGCGGACGCAACACCGCGACGATGGATAAATTTCCTAATCGTATTGTAAACGAAGCTTATAATGGCGGATTTGCAACAAAAATGATGGCTAAAGACGTACGATTATATGTTGAAAATGTATTAACAACAGGCTCCGCAAACCGGTTGGGGCCTCTGGTGGCAGATACGTTTGCACAACTGGAAGAGTTTGAATCGAATTCTGATTTTACAAGGATTTACCCTTTTATTCGTGACAAATGCTTTAACGATTAAATAATACTGCAACTACCTCGGCAGTGTATCATCCTTTGCTCCAGCTTCAGGAAACAACCAAAGCGCAACAATCATAATCGCAACCAAGACCGCTATAACTTTAGCTACGGTTGGATCAGCAAAAGAGGCCTCCAACCAAACAGAAAAAGCGCCAACCATTATTACTCCTAGGGTCAATATAAGCTTTATTTTTTTTGACATATTTACACCCTTTATGAAATTTTTCGCAAGATACTCCCAATTTAGGCAGCCTTTTGACCTTCCTGTGAGGCAGTCGGGCCAAGTCCTGCAACCGTCGTGCGACGCATATCACGTTTTTCACCCGTATCGCCAATTGGCCTAACTCGGTGCATGCATTGCCGATTGTCCCACATTACCAAATCCCCCACACGCCATTTGTGACTATAGACAAATGATCGTTGCGTTGCGTGCTCCATCATTTCCCTTATGAAATCCCTCGCTTCAGGCATCTCCCAACCAATTATGGTCCCGATATGAGCTGAAAGATAAATAGACTTCCGGCCGGTAAAATCATTCGCACGAACCAAGGAATGTCTGACTGGAGCAAACATTTTCTTTTCGTCCTCACTGAAATCCGAAAAACCCAGCTGACCGCGGGAATAAATCAAAGAATGTTCTGTAATTAAACCTTCTATTTCCTTCTTAGTGCTCTCATCTAGGGCGTCGTATACCGCGGGCATGAACGAAAACTCTGTGTTACCCCCAGTATCAGGTGTGCTTCTGCATGACAGTAGCGAAAACTTAGATGGCGTGACCCGAAAAGAACTATCGGAATGCCACAGTCTATTTCCCAGATTGAACATACGGCGGCGATCACCTCGCTTTAGCACCTCCCCACTTTGGTCAAGATTACTAACATCCGCAAATTCAATCCTTAGCCTTCGTTCGTCCGCTTTAAGGACATTCGACCCAATATGAAGCTCTAATTCGCCAAAATTCTTAGTGTAGGCTATTTGCTGGTCATCAGTGATATCTTGATCATGAAAAATTAATACACCAAATTTATCCATGCCCTGTTCTATCTGCTCAACCGCATCCGATGATAAAGGCTTTGATAAATCTAACCCAGAAACTTCTCCCACAAAGTCCTTATGCAACTGTTTGATGACAATATTCATTTTCTAATCCCAAGATAATTTTAATACTCACTCAGCTAATGTAATTGTTTGGTCGTTTCTCGATGTCCTGCAATCGTTGTTCGGCGCATATCACGTGGTTCACCCGTATCTTTAAAAGGCCTAACTCTGTGCATACACTGCCTGTTATCCCATACCACTAAATCACCAATGTTCCATTCGTGAGTATAAACAAAGTTACGGGATGTCGCATGTTCTGTTAACTCGCGAATGAAATCTCGGGCTTCTGGCATCTCCCATCCGACAATCGTTCCAATATGCGCCGATAGGTAAATAGACTTTCGACCGGTAGTTTCATTCTTTCGAACCAAGGCTTGGCGAACAGGCTTAAATGTTTCCCTCTCTTCATTCGTAAATTCCGAAAAACCAAGAAGACCGCGCGAATATATTAGTGAGTGCTCTGTAACTAATTCTTCTATTTCCTTTTTGATTTTATCATCAAGAGCATCATATGCAGCCGGCATAAAGGCAAATTCTGTATTCCCACCAGAACTTGGTTTTGAGTGGCACGATAGCAAGGAGCATTTTGCAGGAATTTTCCGGTAAGAACTATCCGAATGCCACAATCTATTTCCTAGATTGAACATACGACGGCGATCACCCCGCTTTAGTACCTCCCCACTTTGATCAAGATTACTAACATCCGCAAATTCAATCCTTAGTCTTCGTTCGTCCGCTTTAAGGACATTCGATCCAATATGAAGCTCTAATTCACCAAAATTCTTAGTGTAGGCTATTTGCTG
>CALIMD010000212.1 GCA_938028645.1 uncultured Alphaproteobacteria bacterium | reverse complement strand
CTTAGATGTCCCTTTCACGGTTGGTTGTTTGATGTAACCGGGCAGTGTATTGAACAACCGGCGGAACCGGAAACAAGCACTTTGCACCAAAGAGTTAAGCAAGTCTCTTATCCTGTTGTGGAAAAAAATGGAGTTATTTTTGGATTTATGGGCAAGGGAGCTCTGCCTAAGCTCCCCAATTTAGATTGCTTGACAGCCCCTAATAGCCACAGCTTTGCCTTCAAAGGTTTAGTGGAGTGTAATTGGCTACAGTTATTAGAAGTAGGAATTGACCCAGCCCATGCCTCGTTTCTTCATAGGTTTCTTGAAGATGAGGACGCAGAAGAAGGGTACGGATTACAGTTTCGGGATAATGTGAATGATATCCCAATGACAAAACTATTGCGTAAGTATTTTCGACCAGAAATAAAGGTGGAGGCAACTGACTTTGGTCACCGGTTGATAGCGCTTCGCAATTTGGATAACCAAGGGATGCATGTGCGGGTGACTAATCAGGTTTTCCCTAATGCTATTCATATTCCGTTGAGTAATGAAATGACATTAACCCAGTGGCATGTGCCAATTACTGATACCCAGAGCTATTGGTACGCTATGTTCACAAGCTTTGGAGAGCCAGTTGACCAGCAACGGATGAGAGAGCAACGTTTGGAATTATATGAATTGCCAGATTATATTCCAAAAAAGGGTAGGCATAATAACTATGGGTATAATGAAACTGAACAGGCAACAGAGACCTATACAGGTATGGGATTTGATATAAATGTCCATGATCAATGGGCCGTAGAATCTCAGGGGGCTATACAAGACCGGACCCGTGAGGTGTTGGCCTCCAGCGATGTTGGTATAACCGAGTATCGAAAAAGTTTAATAAAAGCTCTTGGGAGTCATAAGGACCGGAAAACGAGGCACTTTTCTCGTCGAGAGCATGAGGTGCCTGTAGCTATCGATGTGATTGCACCTATGGATGATTGGGAAAAGAGTTGGTTAGCTGCTGATGTTGACCGACGGGAAAATTCCAGCTGGATAAATGATTGATCCCCACACGAAATTTATGGAGATTAAAATGACCACTCCTAAAGGTAGCACTGGCCAGCAAATGTTCATTGAGAGGAATGGTCTATGGACAAAAGATCAAGCTGAAGTTTCAAAATCGATTTTAAAAAAAGCGAAAGCATTAGATCTGGAATCAATACGTATTTCGTTTGCCGATCAGCACGGTCTTTTGCGTGGTAAAACAATCATGATCAGTGAGTTAGAGGGTGTTCTGACTTCGGGTTGTTCAATGACGTCAACCTTATTACTTAAAGATACGTCAAACAGAACTGCTTTTCCTATTTGGACGACTGGCGCAGGCATGGGAGTGCACCAGTTTACTGGTGCAGGTGACATGATAATGGTACCAGACCCAACAACATTTCAGGTGCTGCCCTGGGCTCAAAAAACAGGATGGTTACTGTCTGATATTTATTTTCCTGATGGAATACCCATTCCTTTCTCCAGTCGATTTTTGCTTAAGAATGCATTGAACTCATTGGAAGAGGAGGGCTTTGATTATTATTCTGGTATCGAAATAGAATTCCACTTGTTTAGAATAAATGATCCAAAATTGACCTTCGAAAATTCAGGTATGCCAGGATCAGCGCCCGAGGTCTCTCCATTGGCGCATGGTTTTCAATATCTCTCTGAGACGCGGCTTGATGAATTAGAACCCGTAGTAGAATTAATTCGGCATGATATTTTGGAAATGGGCCTGCCTCTAAGGACTGTTGAGATTGAATTTGGCCCTAGCCAAGTAGAATTTACTTTTTCACCTTTAATGGGTATGGATAGCGCCGACTTAATGATATTGTTTAGGTCTGCAACGAAGCAGATATGTCGTAGACGCGGTTTTCATGCAAGCTTTATGTGTCGTCCAAATTTGCCAAATGTTTTTGCCAGTGGATGGCATTTGCATCAGACGCTGCTGGATAAACACACCGGTAAAAATGCTTTTACATCTAGTGATCCTAAATCACCATTATCAAAATTAGGAGAACAATTTGTGGCCGGTTTGCTGGAGCATGCCCCAGCGACTTGTCTATTCACTACCCCAACAATAAATGGCTACAAAAGATATAAACCGGAATCATTGGCACCAGACAGGATCGTTTGGGCGCAGGATAATCGCGGTGCAATGATAAGGGCCTTAGGCCATGAAAATGACCCAAATGCTCGAGTTGAGAATCGTGTTGGAGAACCTGCAGCAAACCCATATCTTTACATGATGTCACAAATTATTAGTGGTTTAGATGGTATTCATCGCAAACTTAAGCCTTCCCCCCTTGCCGATACGCCATATATGGAAGCAGCCGCAAAGTTACCGCAAAGTTTGATGGAAGCAGTTGAGGCGTTTGAAAAGGACAATTTATATAGGGACGTATTGAGTGATGGATTTGTAGAATATATCCTCACGTTGAAAAAACATGAGCTTAAAAGATTTTTGTCAGAGGTGACTGATTGGGAGCAAAGAGAATATTTTGAAATATTGTAACTCCCAGTTTATTGAGGAGCTATGCTTACCTCTGCATTATAGATTGAAGTCCGTATAATTATGAAACCAGCAACAAAAATAGCTAAGCGCCATAGAGGCAAATTCGATCCCAAAAATCCAGCGCCCTATGAGATTAGTCGTTCACGGATTGAGAACTTTGTAAAATGTCCCGCGTGTTTTTATCTGCAGCAAGTTAAGAAAATTGAATTTCCAAGCATCCCTGGTTTCAACATAAATGAGGCAACTGACATCCTTTTAAAGAGAGATTTTGATGAATGTAGAGAAAAGGGGGTCACTCACCAATTTTTAGAGAGGCAA
>CALIMD010000211.1 GCA_938028645.1 uncultured Alphaproteobacteria bacterium | reverse complement strand
TAAAAATGTTGTTTGGAGCCACAAATGTTTCTGTTTTTGACGCCAAAGGGAAAATCTTTTGAGCGATGGCATTCTTCAATGAATGTGTTGAATAGTTGGTTTTCTTTTTTCTTAAAACTCCAAAGGTTTCATCTTTGGCTGTGCTGATTTGCTGTCGTTTTATCTGTTCATCGTTAACTGCAAGAGCTGGCGCCTTTTCGGGCTCTTGCGTTTTGCTTTTCTCTGCTTCGATAATATAGCTACCCAATGCGGCTACTAATCCTAGCGGTCCACCATATAAAGCGCCACCGACAAACTTTGGCACTTCGGAGATGCTGTCCCCGGATATATTTCTATAAATGGAGGATATCAAGGGGATGTGTTGGAGGGGATTGACCGCATCCACGATATCTAAAAAGGTTAGGTTGGTTTTGGCAACATGTGATAACTCCTGTTCTTCTTCAAAACTCATTGGATCTGCTTCGCCTTCAGGGGCGTTCTCATGTTTGTGCCAAATATTTTCAACAGCATGTGGGGTAATAGAATCAAGCATTAGGAACTCCTCTTAATTACAAACATGCAATCAGTGTACCAAAACTAAAAAATGCGAGGAGATCGTTAAACTAAAACAAATGGCCCGTTTTTATTGCCTTTGTTTTTAGATAATCCTCATTATGAGGATTTGATGGGAAAATGTGGGCGACACGTTCAATAACTTTCACGCCCTCATTAGATAATTGGGTTAATTTATCGGGATTATTAGTTAAAAGTTTTACGGATTTGATTCCTAGTTGCTTGAGTATTTCAGCCGCCGGTGCGTAGATGCGTTCATCCGCTTCAAATCCAATATGCTTATTGGCATCTACAGTGTCGGCTCCTAGATCTTGGATATTATAGGCCCTTAACTTGTTTATAAGACCAATATCCCTTCCTTCTTGAGCCAGATAAACCAGAACACCCCCACCAAATTCCTCGATCGCTCGAATGGCTCCGCGTAGTTGGTCTCCACAGTCACAACGCAGACTGCCAAGGAGGTCTCCAGTCAGGCACTGGGAGTGGAGCCTCACAAGCACTGGTTTTGAAATATCTACATTTCCAATTGTGATAGCCAAATGCTCATCCCCCCCATCAACTGGCCGGAAAGCAATTAGGTTAGCATTTTTCGCATCTACCAACGGGACTTTAGCCGAGATAGCTTTCACAAGCCGTTGTGCTCGTGTCTTGGCAAATGTGTCTATTGACGTTGTTTCTACTAGAAGTAACCCATTATCTTGTTTAAAATTGGATAATTGATTGATATCCGCGAGAGGAAGTCTGGAGAATACGGTACTGGGAAGCAGTCGAGCATATTTTGTGAGTTGAATAGCTTTTTCGGCAATTCCTCCCACCGATTCTGGAATGACAGTAAGCTTATCTATCTCAAGCGTTTTGGAATCATTATTATCAGGATCCCCTAGGAAGGTCGGGTCCGATAACCGATGTATAAATGTTGGGCCACCACTCTGAGGGAGACTAATGCTGAGTACATTGGATGACTGGTTAAAAATATTGATCGCCGCCGCCCTATTCCGAGTGATTGCAAGGGTTGGTTGAGACCCTGTTATCTGAGCAATCATTTTAAGTCCCATTGAAGTGGTCATTTCGGCCGCCTGCACTACTGCTGCTGCTTGATTCGGGGCGTCGCGAAGAATTACAAGCGCTCCTCTTCGAAGATCACCAATTGCTCTCTCGACAGATGTTTGAGCCGGAGACGACTTTCCTGCAGGAGAATTTGTTATTTCAAGATCAGAAAGCTTGTTTACCATACGCTCTATCAATATTATTGGGGTGATCGGGTCAATACTTCTTATTCAGTTTGTGCGTTTTTATTTATAAAACGGATATAGGATTAGTTTTAAATAATCAAAATGATATCTATCACCTAGTAAGATCAAACGAAGAATTTTTATCCATTTATTATTACACATAAATATCAACAAAATTTTTTTACGAATTGCCTAATCCTTATCTTTGGTTATTTCGACAGCGGATGGATGATAAAACGATGATAATAGCCGAATACAAAGATCAAATTATTGCGCAGTCCGAAAACTCGATTGAGATCGAGAATAGTATTTATTTTCCTAGATCTGACGTTTTCATGTCTTTTTTGACGCCAACAACGACAGTGACACGGTGCCCTTGGAAAGGCATGGCTACCTACTTTGATGTGAGGGTTATGAGCAATGTATGTAAAGATAGTGCATGGAGCTATCAAAACCCAAAATCAAAGGGACAGTTAATCCGATGTTATGTTGCTTTTTGGAAGGATATTGTCGTGCTCAAGGAGGGCGATGATTAATAGAGGTATTTAGAGAAATAATTCTTTTTGGTGTATGTGTTGTTGAACGAAGTTTTAGGTGGTTCATGAAAACTTTTTTGCTTATTGGTGAGGATCGGCACTTTTATGAGGCCCTGAAGAAACAAGTAGAGTTGAATGAAAGATTTTCGTTACAGTTTTCAGATCCAAGCAAGGCAGCTAGCAGTTTTGCTCAAATAGAGACCTGTTCACTATTATTTTTAGATATCCCGTCTTTAAATAATGAAGAGTTCATCGACTATGGGATGTTAAAGACCATGCTTAACGTTCCGTTGATGGCTTTTACAAAAAAAGATTGTTATGTTAAGGCTAGTCTTATTCAGCAATTTCTACTTAATAAAACTATTGTTAAGCCGTTTAAAATGTCTCGGCTAACAGATGAAATTGATGGATTGTTGGCAGAATGTGGCGACAAACTCATGTTGCCCACGAGGATTGGCGAGTATTTATTCTTGGAAGACGAAAGTTTACTTTTTGGTCCCGATGGTAGCAAAAAGATAAGGCTAACCGAAAAAGAAACGGCAATCTTGATAAAATTATTTTCTGCTAATGGAGAATCAGTCAGTCGGAACATATTATTAGAAGAAGTTTGGGGTTACAAGACTGGAATAGATTCACACACCCTAGAGACCCACATATATAGATTGCGAAAGAAAATGGAAGAGCTTGGCTCCAGTAGTTCGTTTTTAAGAACTTCAACAGACGGCTATAAGTTACTTTTTACTTCAAATTAATATGGGCGTAATACATTGATTCTTAAATTATTGCTTGAACAAGTTGTTTAATGATCTCTGCTTGTGCAATAAAGGGTGCGTTGGGAAATCTAATTTGCTAGATTAAGCGGCAGGTTTGTTATGGGGAAAGGTAAATTGTAACTTGGATACCGACTCTTCATTCTTTGTGAGATTCTGGGGTGTGCGAGGAAGCATTCCTTGTCCCGGCCCTGAATTTGTAAAATATGGCGGAAATACGCCTTGCGTCGAGATTCGCTGTAACGACCGAATTTTAATATTCGATGCTGGAACAGGGCTCAGGCCTCTGGGAAATTTAATAAACAGTGAAAGTATTAATGAGGCTGATATATTCTTCAGTCACGCCCATTTGGACCATATAGGGGGATTACCCTTTTTTGGTCCCGCTTTCAATCCAAAAAATTCGTTTCGAATTTGGTCTGGAAAGCTAGAAAATGCGGAATCAATGAAAGATGTTTTTAATAACCTTATGATTGCACCCCTATTTCCGGTTCCTTTGGAAATCTTTAATGCACAATTGGAATTTAAGATGGTTAAACCGGGTCAAGCATTCACAATTTCTAACGATATAGAAATATCAACGGCAAATTTGAAC
>CALIMD010000210.1 GCA_938028645.1 uncultured Alphaproteobacteria bacterium | reverse complement strand
CTTGACGTTATCTGGAATCTCAGCGAGGTCTTTCTCATTCTCCTTCGGGATAAGAACTGTTTTTAGCCCCCCCCTTAGCGCGGCTAATAGTTTTTCTTTCAGCCCTCCAATGGGCAATACCCTACCTCTAAGGGTTATCTCACCGGTCATAGCCACATCACGCCTCACAGGTATTTCCGTTAGAACGGATACAATCGATGTCACCATAGCGACGCCGGCCGAGGGACCATCTTTGGGAGTTGCTCCTTCAGGCACATGCACGTGAATATCCTTCTCCTCTAGAATTTTTGGCCTTATCCCAAATGACGCAGCCCGCGATTTAACAAAACTCTCCGCCGCCTGCACAGACTCTTTCATTACGTCGCCCAGCTTCCCAGTTGACGTTACCTTCCCCTTGCCTGGGACAGTAACTGACTCTATCGACAACAGTTCGCCGCCTACCTCTGTCCAAGCTAGTCCTGTAGTAACTCCAACCAAATCACTATCCTCTGTTTGGCCGAACCTAAACTTTCTCACTCCCGAAAATTTCTCTAGATTTTTCTTGGTGATTTTTAATTGCTTAACTTTCGTCATCAGTATTTCTTTTACTGACTTCCTTGCTAAATTAGCAATTTCGCGTTCTAAATTGCGAACTCCGGCCTCTCGCGTGTAATAGCGAATCAAGTCTCTTAAGGCATCGTCAGATACGCTCCATTCGGAAGCTAGCAGTCCGTGCTGATCCCTTTGCTTCTCTATTAAATGTTTTTTCGCAATCTCAACTTTCTCATCTTCGGTATAACCAGATAGCCGAATTATCTCCATGCGGTCCAGCAATGGCTGCGCCATCCGCAAAGTATTAGCCGTTGTCACGAACATAACATCTGAAAGATCGTAGTCTACTTCGAGGTAGTGATCCTGGAAACTACTGTTCTGCTCTGGGTCAAGAACTTCTAAGAGCGCCGACGATGGATCGCCACGATAGTCGTTCCCTAACTTGTCTATTTCGTCTAATAAAAACAGAGGGTTAGATGTTTTAGCCTTTTTCATTCCTTGAATAACTTTTCCAGGAAGAGAACCAATATAAGTTCGTCTATGTCCTCGGACCTCAGCCTCATCCCGGACTCCGCCCAATGACATTCTAACAAAGTTACGCCCTGTTGATTCTGCTATAGATTTTCCAAGTGAGGTCTTACCAACACCGGGGGGGCCTACCAAGCATAATATAGGACCTTTTACCTTACCTGTTCTCAGTTGGACCGCAAGATATTCTAATATACGCTCTTTTACCTTTTCGAGGCCATGATGATCGCGATCTAGAATATTCTGAGCAATAGTGAGGTCTTTTTTCACCCTCGACCGCTTTTTCCAGGGGATACTGAGCATCCAATCGAGATAATTACGGACGACCGTCGCCTCTGCTGACATTTGGCTCATATTCCTAAGTTTCTTCAACTCAGCCATAGCCTTTTCTCGAGCTTCCTTTGAGAATTTTGTTTTCGTGATTTTTTCCGATAGTTCCGCTAATTCATCTCCACCGTCTTCATTATCACCCAATTCTTTCTGTATGGCCTTCATTTGCTCATTGAGATAGTATTCCCTTTGCGTCTTCTCCATTTGTCTTTTAACGCGGTTTCGAATTCGCTTCTCAACCTGCAAAACGCCAATTTCTCCCTCCATGTGGCTGAAAATTTTCTCTAATCGCTCTGAAACTGAACCCAATTCGAGAAGTTCCTGTTTCTCCTGAATCTTTACCGCAATATGAGAGGCTACGGTATCTGCCAATTTACTAGCATCATCGATCTGATTAACTGACACCAATACCTCTGGAGGGATTTTCTTATTCAATTTTATATATTGCTCAAATTGTGTCACAACTGCTCGTGACAAAGCCTTTTGTTCCTGGCCATCGTCATTACTATCCTCAACTTTTTCCGCTTCAGCCTCAAAAAATTTGTCGTTATCTAGGTATTTTTTGATTTTTGCTCTATGCATACCCTCCACCAAGACTTTGACTGTACCATCCGGTAACTTTAGCAATTGGAGTATGGTTCCAATCGTTCCTATCTCAAACACATCGTCATAACTAGGGTCGTCAACGCCGGCATTTTTTTGGGTAGCTAAAAATACCTGTTTGTCCTCTTGCATCACATCTTCAAGCGCATTTATTGACTTCTCTCTGCCAACAAACAAAGGGACTATCATGTGCGGGAATACTACAATATCGCGCAAGGGTAAAACCGGATAAGTCGAGATTTCTTCAGTCATAGGATCAACGGCCCTTTTTCTAGCTTTTAATGGGTGGCATCACGTTTAGCAACTTGAGCACACTAGATAGTTGGCCTCGTCTTGGTAAAAAATCAAGATCTAGAAAAATTTTCTGTAAAAAAATATTTAGCGCTTACGCACTTGTCTCAATTTCTTCGCGGCGTTCCGAGTGAACAGAGATAGGTTTTGAACCATATTCAACTACGTCAGAGTTAATGATAATCTCTTCAACATCACTCTTTTCGGGCAATTCAAACATAGAATCGAGAAGTATAGCCTCCAAGATAGACCGCAGGCCGCGTGCCCCGGTTTTTCGTTCAATGGCTTTGACCGCTATGCTACGCAACGCATCATCTCTAAACTCTAATTTCACGTCTTCCATCTCAAACAAACGTTGATATTGTTTTATTAGGGCATTTTTTGGTTTGCTCAATATATCGACCAGGGCATCTTCATCCAAATCTTCCAAGGTGGCCAAAACTGGAAGCCGTCCAACGAACTCTGGTATCAAACCAAATTTTAAAAGATCCTCTGGTTCCACATCCTGCAAAATTTCACCTGTTTTTCTATCATCCGGTGAACTTACGTCTGCATTAAACCCTATTGACGAACCTTGCCCCCGATCGGCGACAATCTTGTCCAGACCCGCAAAAGCACCGCCACAGATGAATAGAATGTTAGTTGTATCAACCTGCAAAAACTCCTGTTGAGGATGTTTGCGTCCACCTTGGGGTGGGACACTAGCAATTGTTCCCTCCATTATTTTCAGCAATGCCTGCTGAACGCCCTCTCCCGAAACATCTCTTGTGATCGATGGGTTATCTGACTTTCGACTAATTTTATCAACCTCATCAATATACACAATGCCTCTTTGCGCTCTTTCCACGTTATAATCGGCTGCCTGAAGAAGCTTAAGAATTATATTTTCAACATCCTCACCTACATATCCGGCTTCTGTGAGGGTTGTTGCATCAGCCATAGTAAAAGGAACATCTATTATTCTTGCTAAAGTTTGCGCAAGTAGGGTTTTTCCACAGCCTGTTGGTCCAACTAAGAGTATATTTGACTTCGCTAATTCCACATCGCCAGCTTTTTGATCATGCGCCAATCTTTTGTAGTGGTTGTGAACGGCTACCGATAAAATGCGTTTTGCAAAGGGTTGTCCTATAACATAATCATTCAGTACGTCGTAAATTACTTGCGGAGTAGGTACCCCATCCTGCTCTCTCACCAATGTAGACTTGTTTTCTTCGCGGATTATGTCCATACACAACTCAACACATTCATCGCAGATAAAGACGGTCGGTCCCGCAATCAACTTTCGAACTTCATGCTGACTTTTTCCACAAAACGAGCAATATAAGGTATTTTTTGAGTCCCCACCGTTATTGCTAGTAGTATTCGACTTATCCATGTTCCAGATCCGCAGCAATTGCTTTATCAGTTAATTATCAACTGATAATTAATTTTAAACAAGGCCTTTAATTTGATTGGCCAATAATCGTCGATTTCTCAATTAGAACTAATTCAAGGCGCGCATTTAATCGATTACTAAACTTTACTCCGCTGATTCAACTGGTCGTTTTTCAACGACTTCATCGATCAACCCAAATGATTGGGCCTCTTTTGGAGTTAGAAAATTATCGCGCTCCATAGCACTTTCAATTTTACTAATTTTTTGACCAGTATGCTTGACGTAAATCTCATTAAGCCGGGCACGTGTTGATAGTATTTCTTTAGCATGTATTTCAATATCAGTGGCTTGACCTTGGAAACCACCCGATGGCTGATGGATCATGACCTTTGAATTCGGGAGAGAATATCTCTTCCCTTTCGCGCCTGCAGTTAATAATAAAGAACCCATCGACGCAGCTTGCCCGATACATACTGTCGATATGTCCGGCCGAATATACTCCATAGTGTCATACATGGCTAAGCCCGAGGTTACGATACCGCCCGGAGAATTTATATACATAGAAATATCTTTTGTAGGGTTATCTGCCTCCAAAAAAAGTAATTGCGCACAAACTACGCTAGATACAGCATCGTCAATTGGACCAATCACAAAGATGATCCGCTCTTTCAATAGACGTGAGTATATGTCAAATGCACGCTCTCCACGATTGGTTTGTTCAACAACCATAGGGATTAAACTACTCATCTGTAACTCCTGGGAATTAGACATTTTAACGGATTTCATTCATCAATTAACTGGTTCATGATCTTCTCTGTGGAGAGAAAATTAATGATTATTTCTCATCTTTTTTCGCTTCTACTGCCTTTTTCTTGGGCTTGACTTTTTTAGCTGGTTTTTTCTTTGGCTTTTCTGACGACTGATCAAGAGCTTCTTCTGGTGGCGCCATTAATTGCTCCGGGGAAACTGTCTTTTCTGTTACTGTCGCCATTTCTGTAATAAAATCGACAATTTTATCTTCAAATATAGGAGCCCTAATACTCGCCATGGCCTCAGGGTTTTTCTGATAAAGTTCCATTATTTGTTGTTCTTGTCCTGGGTAGCGCGATACCTCTTTAAATAAAGCGCCTTTAACTTCATCCTCCGTGACCTCTATATTATTAAGCCTACCAACTTCCTGCAGCAATAAACCTAATCTCACTCGGCGTTCAGCAATTTTCCAATATTCCTCTTTATCTTCTTCCGATAAGCTTGCATCCGGTGCCGTTTGTTCTTGAGTTTCTTCTTGGGATCGCTCGGCTGAAGGCTGATTTATGGCCCTACAAATAGATTCATATTCCTGATCAGCCATCCCCTTTGGTACATCGAACGTTTTCCCCTCTTCTAGTATATCGAGAAGTTTCCGTTTTAGTTGGGCTCTAGAGGCCTGAGTTAGTTCTTGTTCTAATTGCCCCTTCAATGCGTCTTTTAAAGCGTCTAAGTCGTCCAAGCCAAAAAGCTTTGCGAATTCGTCATTTATTTCAATAGGCGATGATTCTCTGATCTCAATTAATTTGGTATCGAAAACGGCATCCTGGCCTGCCAGGGTTGGTTGACTGTATGGTTCAGGAAACGTCACTTTCACTTTGATCGACGACCCAGCCTTTTTTCCGACTAATTGCTCTTCAAAACCAGGGATAAATTGATTCGAACCCAACTCTAGCTGGTGTCCTTCTGCGCTACCACCGTCAAAAGGCTCGCCGTTTACCGAGCCTTTGAAGTCAATTACTACAACATCGCCGATTTTAGAAGCCCGCTTGGTTTTTATGGGCTCCGACCCTTTGTGCTGCTCCGCTAATTTTTCCAAAGCCTCATTCATCTCTTTATCGCCAGGGGTCGCCACTAGCTTTTCTAAAGATATCGCTGAAAAATCAATCGGATCAATTTCTGGCATCAATTCAACACTTAGACTGAATTCAAGGTCTTTACCCTCTTCGAAAGAAGTTACCTCAATCGACGGCTGCAACGCCGGCCGCAATCCCCTATCGTCCAGAGTTTTTTGAGACGAATCGTTTACTGATTTTTCTAAAACCTCGCCCAAAACAGATTGCCCAAATCTCTTTTTCACCAACTGGGTTGGAACTTTTCCCGGCCTGAAACCTGGCAATCTGAGGGTAGGAGCAAGCTCACTTAAACGTTCATTTATTTTTGTGTCTATATCGTTAGCTGATATAACTACTTTAAACTCGCGCTTTAAGCCCTCAGTGAGCGTCTCTGTAACATTCATTTTCTTATTCCGATCTTATTCACACTGACCTCTATGGAAAAGGCTATCATACCTATGCAGTTAATTAATATTCCATGTGTTGTTTCGCAATTAACACAGAATTGAACTAACCATTATATCTTGGTGCGGGTGAAGGGACTTGAACCCCCACGGCTTACGCCACCAGAACCTAAATCTGGCGTGTCTACCAATTCCACCACGCCCGCGCTGAA
>CALIMD010000209.1 GCA_938028645.1 uncultured Alphaproteobacteria bacterium | reverse complement strand
GGGACTTTCCACTGAATTTTAATAGTGCTGCGGATGCCTTTTTTACCGAATAAATTCTATTATCTGTAGGTAATCGTTGGAAATCGAAATTATAGAAAATATAAAAAAGAATTCCACGGCGCTCAAAAATTGGCTATGGTTATTACATCGAGCAAGGTTTTTTTATTTAAAGTGTGAAGGGGGAGATGATGACAGAGAGATGGGAATTTTCACTTAACAAGGCGTCAGATGCAGTTTGGACAGATGGCTTAAGAGAAATCTTCGAATATCGTGACTTAGGAATAAAAGACGCGACCAAGGGCGATTATGTTGCTCATATTGTTAAAGCTAACGGTAAGGAAATGGCCGATGAAGTTCAGCATTGGCATGTTCATGACTGCGATTTTCAGTTTGCAATGGTCTTAAATGGATGGGCTGAATTTGAGTATGAGGGTATAGGTGTCCGTCGGATTGAAAAAGGCGATTGCATCAATCAAAGACCTGGGATCAGACATCGGGAGATAGCGTGCTCAAAGGACTTTGAAGTGCTAGAGATTGTCTCACCAGCCAATTTTAAAACTCGCATAGTTGAGGCGCCAGAGACTGCCGAAGCTGCAGAATAAATAACTAACTTATAGCTAAAGGCCGTTTAACTAAAATGGTCTTTAGTTAAATTTTTAGCGAAATGTGGATGGTGCCCAACGATGAGCTTAACTGAATCAGATGGTAGTGTTCTAAAAACTCTTTCAGAGGTTTGGTCGTTAGTGGGCGGTCACGCAGATGCACTGGATAATATTAATCTCAGTGGTACTGATCCAATCCTTCCATCTAATTTTAAGATCGGTACCGCCGCTTCAGTTGCGATTGGTGCGGCATCGTTGGCTGCTTTAGAAGTTTGGAGAGCTAGGACGGGCCGTGAGCAGTGTATAACCCTTAATATGCGTGATGCCGCAATCGCTTTTTGCAGTGAACATTATACGGAAGTCGATAGCAAGGCCGTCATGCAAAGTTTCTGGTCACCAGCTTCCGGTCATTTCAACGATAAAGATGGCAATTGGATACAACTACATTGCCAATATCCCCATTTAAGAGATGGTATATTAGAAATACTGGGATGTGAAAATGAAGAGAGCTCTGTAAAAGAAGCCGTAGCAAGTTGGAACGGTGCTGAGCTTGAGTTTGCGTGCCGAGAAAAAGGTTTGTGCGTTGCCTTGGTAAGGTCGGCTCAAGAGTGGACCGGGCACGCACATGCAAAAGCGATAAGCGCTTTGCCAGTCATAGAAATTATAAAACTTGGCGATGCTCCTCCTGAACCTTTACCATTGGACAGACGGCAGCCACTGTCCAATGTAAACGTTCTTGATCTCACAAAAGTTATCGCCGGACCGGTTTGTGGGAGAACCTTGGCCTCTTATGGCGCGAACGTAATGCGGGTCGGCGCGAAACATTTGCCATTTTTAGAGCCGTTGGTGATAGACACAGGATTAGGCAAAAAGTCTACTTTTTTAGATTTAAGAGATCCAACAGATAATGATAAATTGGGCCAGCTGCTCTGCGACGCCAATATATTTGTTCAAGGGTATCGGCCGGGTGCTATTGCGAAACATGGATTTGGACCGGAGGAAGTTGCAGCCAAACGACCGGGCATTATTTATGTAAACCTATCTGCTTATGGACATGTTGGACCGTGGAGTTCTTGGCGGGGGTTTGATAGTCTCGTTCAAAGTGCTACCGGAATTGTTCATGAAGGAATGGTTGACGCTGGAGCGGATAGGCCTCTTCCTCTGCCTTGTCAGGCTTTAGATCATGCGACAGGATATTTAGCCGCATTTGGTGCCATGATCGCGTTAAAAAGGAGAGTAGAAGAGGGCGGGAGTTGGATGGTTAGGGTATCGCTAGCGCAGACCGGTAAATGGTTTAATGACCTCGGTCGGGTAGAAGGCCTAGAGACTAAAAAGCCCACTAGGACTGAAATATCTGGCTTGTTACAAAAACATGACTCGCCATTTGGCGTTATTGAGCATGTTAGACCGCCCGAAATTTTCTCAGAAACACAACCATACTGGAGTTCTGGGTCAGTACCACTTGGCTCTAATGAGGCACGCTGGCATTAAAGTACAAGAGAATGTATTTGAGGTGTTACTACGGACGTATATGCGTTATCCAGCCATCGGAGGTCAAAATTTCCGCAGGACTAAATCTTGTTTTATAGGACATTTTGGATGAATTTTCGATCCAGTATCCCAGATAAATATAGTCTAATCCATCGACCACTGCTTCTGATATCAAACTCAGAACTAAGAATGTACCAAGGCTTCGATTAGGTTCTCTGACATCAAAGAAACTATAGACCGCGGAGAAGCCGTTATTCTGAATGTCGACTAACATAACAGCCACAAGCTCCCCAGAACTCGCTTTTCTATATTCTAATAGTTTAGTCTCTATGGGAGAACGCTCTACCATTTCCCCAAAATCGACAAAATCCATAAGCCCCATATCACCACCATTGTGTCTCGAGTCTTGATATTTTTGGAAAAGCGTAAACTGTTCTTTGGTAACCTTGGGTTCTTTCCACTCACTAATAAGGTCTCTATTACGATTTTTTATTCGTCTGAAACCAGTTTTCCAGTTGAAGTCTCCTACTCTCACGCGAATTGGTTTGCATGCATTGCAGTTTGGGCAAGCGGGCTTATAACTTATATGTTGTGTTCTTCGAAAACCGGCGTTTGCTAAAAGGTCATGGCTCTTTCTGCCTCTTACGGTTGAAATATCAGTTACAAGTCTCCGTTCTACTTGACCTTTTATGTAGGGGCATGACATCGGCATAGTCCGCACAAAAATCAGTGGTAGTGCGGTAGTTCCATCAAACATATTTTATTTTACTCTCGATTAGGTTACTTCTCAAAAGACTAGGACCATTTGTTTCTGGCAAAACACAATAACCTAGGTTTCAAAGACTTAAAAAGAGAAAATAAATCTTGGAGATATTCTAGCTGTCTGTTTTTGCGGGGGGCTTGATTAAGGGGGTTTCTTTTTGCTTCTTTAGCGCAGGAAGACTTGTTTCAGTGGCTGTTGCTGTTTCGTCTGTAGGAGGTTCATCCCCAGTTTTTTTTGTTTCACTGAGCAAGACAATACTTATTCGCCGATTTGCAGGTGCCAGCGGATTATCTGGTTCGATAGGGTCTTTATCAGCCATTCCCACTATTTGTGCTATTCGTTCCTCTCCAACACCGAATTCGCCAAGTACTCTTCGACTAGCATTAGCTCTTTCTGTTGATAAATCCCAATTTGTTCTAAGTGACCCAGGAGCAAAAGGAGTAGCGTCTGTGTGCCCCGAAATTTTTATTTTATTGGGCAGTTTTTTTATAATCTCTGCTACTTTTTCAAGTAATTTCCTTGTTCTTTCATTCATTTCATCGCTTCCTAATGGAAACAAAGCAACTTTTTCCTGGTCCAACAACTGAATTCGAAGGCCTTCTTTGGATGACTCGATTTGCATCCCTTCTGCAGCCTCTTTTAGTTCCTCGTCCTGAGAGTCATCTATTGCTTTCCGTATCAATTTTTCCGCTTCTGCAAATTGAGCTGCTTCGTTGGCTACTTCCTGCTGTTGAAGCAACTGCTCAAGCTGTTCTGAGGTAATCGTGCCTTCTTCGTCTTCATCGCTCCCGGTGCGAGATTCAATGTTTTCAGGGTCATCGGAATCAGGTTCAACAGACTCGGTCTCTTCTGCTTGAGGGCGGGCAACGGTAGGTGTGCTAACCATCGGCGGGGATCCTGCCGATTTTAACGCGCCAGGTTGGGTTATCGATGTGCCTCCCAACAAACCACCAGAACCACTTCGTGTTGATCGAGAAATAGCTGTGGGATCAAAATAATTTGATATACCCATTTTCTGTTCTTCTGTGGTCGCGTTAAGTAACCAAAGAAGTAAGAAAAACGCCATCATCGCTGTTACAAAGTCAGCATAGGCAACTTTCCAAGCCCCACCGTGATGACCACCATGGCCACCCTTCTTGACTTTTTTAATAATTATCTCAGCATGGTTATCCAAAGAAGTCATGCTCCCAACATGGATGAACGGTTGTTGCGTTAGCTGTCAATTCGCAAATAAAATGCGATAGACAGCGATTAAATAAAAAGCCATGCAATTATTATACCGGAGGCAGCGCTGCTACGGCTTCTTCTACCTCGAAAAACGAAGGCCTATCTTTTGACAAAAGTGTTTTTCTTGCAAATTCAATGGACACTGCCGGGGCATATCCAGCTACGTGCGCCAATAATCCGGCTTTTATACATGCCAAATATTTACTATCCGCTGTGAACACATTATTCATATTTACTGCTAAAGGCGAAACTATTCCGTACGCCAAGAAAATTCCTAAAAATGTGCCGACAAGTGCGCCACCAATCAGTTTACCTAAAACTTCCGGTGGCTCCGTTATAGAACTCATAGTTTTGATAACACCTAACACAGCTGCAACAATTCCCAATGCAGGGAAACCATCGCCCATAGTTTGATATGCTGTGACAATTTGCGCGTCTTCAGCATGGTGGGTCTCTAATTCTTCGTCTAGTAGATCAGCTAATTCATGCGCGTTTTCAGTTCCTAGTGTCATCATTCTTAAATAGTCACAAAAGAACTCAAGGGCGTGGTGATCTGCCGAGAACTTAGGAAATGCCTGAAATAATGCACTTTCTTCAGGTCGCTCAATATGGGACTCAATGGCCAACATACCTTTAGTTTTGGCCAGCTTAAATACTGCATACATCAACCCTAGTAATTCTAAATAATCCTCCTTGGAATATTTGGGGCCTCTCATAGCTGCCTTGAATGCCCGCCCAGATTGACCAAGTACAAATTTTGGGTTGGCAACTATATAGGCGCCAACTCCGGCACCCCCTATGATAACGAGTTCAAAAGGCTGCCATAATGGACCCAATTTTCCACCCATGGCCATGTAGCCGCCAAAAACGGATACCATCACTATCACCCAGCCAATTATAACGAACATTATCGATCTCCCGATCGTTTAAAGATACAGTATCCATAATATCATCTATAGTATTATCGCTTAATTCGCCCGATTTTGCAAAGCTTTTGCACGTTAACAAAGAGGCTTTAGCGATAAATTCTCGATTGCGATGCAATAATGAGGCCAAGTGTATCATGTTAAGTTTACTCTAACTCTAACTCCCATGCATTAAGTTGATTGTTAGTTACCTTTTGATGATGTAAGTTCATCAAGTTGAAAATTTAGAGGTAAGAAATGCCGCTTGATACCAGACAATTTCGAGATGTTATGGGGACGTTTACGACAGGGGTTACAATCATAACCACCCTCGAAAATAAAATGCCTCATGGTATAACCGCCAACTCGTTTACTTCAGTATCTTTGTCTCCACCATTGGTAATGTTCTGTC
>CALIMD010000208.1 GCA_938028645.1 uncultured Alphaproteobacteria bacterium | reverse complement strand
CTCTTTCGCCTACGTTGCGGGGAAGTGAACGGTTGGAATTAAATTTTTCCGAATCTGAAATTGTAATCGCCGGGCCGAGTCTTCAGGTGCAACATCCCAGCACAATCAACAAAGGGGTTACCGCGACAGTTTCGCTTCAAGGAAATCCAAAGCCCGGCACAACGACAGTTTTCGGTTTTTCCAGTGACCAGAAATTCCGTCCTAAGAATTATCAAGAGGTAATTTTAACCGAAGGTTCTCACAATGAAATTCATATCAATTCATCTGACTTCGTATCTTCCCAAGAGAAAAAAATTTCTAATAATCTTTTAGATAGTATTATCACTAGTGGCGAAGTAAAGCGTTACAGAATTCAACTCAATAATAGCGCAAATGTAAAAATATCCTCTGTAGGCCCCTCTGACATGGCAGCCACTATTACAGAAAAGAAAACAGGGACTATTGTTAAAAGAGATGACGACAGTGGTACAGGATACAACTTCTCAATAAATCAAACGCTGAAAGCCGGTGCCTACATCCTTGAGGTTAGGCACTGCTGTGCCGGCACCGGGGCATTCGGCTTAAAAGTCGAAACTCGCCCCAGAAAATAAAGCCTATTGTATTGGTTTTATCATGCCAACGGCAGTTTTAAACCCAGCATAGTCCCAGTTATCATACTTCGAGAGAGCCAAGAATGCCTTATCCACAGCTTTTTGAGCTGATTTTGCCGCTGCTTTCATACCCATTCTATCTGCAGTTGAGAGTACGGCACTTATGCCCATTATCGCTTGTTCAGCGCCTACGTAGTCAGAAAACTCTGCTTTTTTGGCTCTATCAATCAAACCGTTGAGTAATCTAGATACGTCTTTCTTTCCAAACTTATGACGGGAAAATAAGGCAACTAACTCCGAGGATGTTTTCTTTAGCACTTTTGCAGCCGCATAATACTGCGCTTCATTTTCTGTGGTTGACTTATGCAAGGCTTTAGTTTGCTGGACCAACAATGCACCCTTCTTAGGGTCAATATTCGATACAATTATCTGCAGCATTAGTAAATTCGAGTCATCAAATCTCACAACTCCAGGTCCAAGCCCTGTTCCTGGTCGTGGTTGCCACTTCTGCTCCATAAGAGAATGGTGACACGCCTGGCAATCATAAAGGACCAATTCTGGAAAAATTCCGTCTCTATTGCGTTTAGGGTCTAACAGAGCTTCTAATCGGCGTTCCAAAGCAATGGCCTGTCCAATAGCCCATGTTTGTATTCCATTCGCTACTATTTTACGTTTACGGTAATCACTATCAATCTCGTAGTGAGCTGGTTGTATGGCTGTAAACGTATCTAACTCAAAACTCATTCTTGGATGACCAGCACCCATTATTCTATGGGTCACGAACTTAGTCTCATCCCCAAAATGGCATGAAATACAAAGCTCGGCGCGCTTGACTGGATCTTCAGTGGGATATAATCCTGCTTTTACATTGTCTTCATGTGTCCCAACACCTGAGACATGGATCCCTAGCCAGCGTTGCCCCCCACCGTGACACGCTTCACAGCCAACGCCGTCGGAAATCTGAAACACACGCCCACGTTTATTCTGCGGAACATTATCAGCATGACAATCTAAACAAATTTTAGCTTCATGCGCCTTACCAATTCCAAGATTTTCCGCCATTTTCTTGGATGTTGAGTTTAATAAAACAGAATACGCTTTCGAATGAGGATCATACTGCTCCCAGGTCATGTATTCGTTTTGCAATACAGTTGAGCCTGCCCATGGAGTGGTCGCGCCGTGACACGTGCTACCGGCGCAAGACGTTACACCAATATGAATATCATCAGCATTTTGCGGCAATATAGTTTGCGCGTTACCGATTTTAATTAGAAAAATTTCTAAAATAGTAATCATAGAAATTACTGTTAAAATTTTTCTGAAATTATTATTCATACCTGTCTCCCCCTAAAATAACTTTAGTACCTTTTTCTATCGATTGCTAGTGGCATGACCCATACTTTGTAATTCGATAAAAGCCCTTCTTATTTCCGAGTCCTTCGGTAAAATTTTCTCTGCTGCCACATACGCTGAGACTGCCTCACTCAATCTCCCCGCTTGCACATAAAGGCCACCAAGTCGTTTAAAAGCAATGCCATCTTTTGGATTATTTTTTAAGTAGATCGTTAGCTCTTTTATCCTTTTTTCTATAGGTTGAAATTCATCTGATTGTGTGTCCTTACGATCCTTCACATTATCTTCAAAAGTGATCAAAAAACCAACAAGAGGAAACACTATCAGCGCGGTAAGGATCGTAAGAAATATGAGATATAAATTAAATCGAGATATTGTATGCCTCGCTCTTAGGTATTGCCATTAACAATCTACATTGGTACGCCTACCTTAACCAACTTAAAATCGGAATGTCCAAGATAAAAATGGATTACTTTTACGCTAAGTCTATTTTTCTCCTCTGCTTCGCTCCCATTATAGGAAGTCTCGTTGCAAAGATGACTATTCACTTTGCTGGAAAAGAAGCCTCGTTAACGCTAGGACGATCATACTGCGACATTTGTTTAAGGCCGTCGCCTCTTATTGCGAAAATTCCATTATTCAGTTACATTTTCATGAGAGGAAGGTGCAAACTCTGCAATAAGCTTAAGTTGCCAATTTATTTCTTTTCTGAACTTTCCAGTTTATTGCTATTTATTACTATCTTATGCGTGATTGAAGGCCATAGCTTTTCTCAATTAGTTTTCCTATACGCGATCGCTTTATTTTTAATAGGACTATCTATCTTCGACATATTAACCAGGAGATTACCAGATATAGCCACGTTGCCATTTCTTTTACTAGGGCTCTGTCTATCTTTTTGGCTACAAAATATTGATTTTCAGGATAGTGTGTTTGGAGCGATTGGCGGGGGCTTGATAACAGGCATAGTAGCCGAGACATACAATAAAATGAGAGGAAAAGTAGGTATTGGTTGGGGGGATGTTAAACTAATCTCCGCGTTTGGCGCTTGGATAGGTTGGCAAGCTCTACCTTTGTTCTTATTCCTATCATCTATATCGGGGATCCTATTCATTTTTTTGCGATCCGTGGCAATAAAGCAATTCAATGCTAAAGAACAAATACCATTTGGCCCTTTCTTGTGTGCGTCAGGTTGGTTTTTATTATTACAAACTTTCAACTAACCATGAAAAAGTATTTAAAAGTGTTTCAAAATAGTTTGCTAATTATGAAATAAAGCATTCAAAATATCTTCCTCAAAATAATACTAGTTTTTTATATTTTTTTGCCAAAGGGTTTTGACAGTGAAGCTAGGAACGCCTACAAATATAACGTGGTAAAACTCTTGATAAGACACTCTGGCACCAAGTCAGAAAAGGGGAAATAAGTTGATAGTGATAGTGCGACATGGCTGATCATTATGACATTGCTATAGTCGGGTCAGGTCCATCTGGTCTGAGTGCAGGTGCGCGAGCTGCTCAAAAAGGCATTAACCACATCCTGCTAGAGACAACCGATCACGCCTCTGACACCATTTACAAATTCCAGAAGAAAAAATTCGTCATGGCAACCCCAGACGTCATGCCACTAAGGAGTGATGTAAGTTTCGAAGTCGGTATCAGAGAAGATATCCTTGAAACTTGGGATAGAGAGATCGATGAGCAAAAAATCAATATCAGCTACAAAAGTGAAGTGACCGCTATAACTGGCGAAAAGGATAATTTTACACTCAAGATTAAAGATGGACGGACCATCACTGCAAATCATGTTGTGCTCTCTATTGGCATGCAGGGCAATATTCGAAAACTTGATGTGGATGGAGACGATTGGGAAGGTGTCCAATACCAATTAGATGATCCGGAAGAATATGAAGATGAGCGCATCATCGTGGTAGGAGCCGGTGACGCAGCTATTGAGAATGCAGTGGCTTTGGCGGCTCAAAACAAAGTCGCACTTGTAAATAGAAAAGGGGAATTTGCCCGAGTAAAATCCGGGAACTTAACATTAATAACAGAATCTATCGAGAGCGGTTTACTCGAATGTTATTATAACGCAAGTACGGCCCGCGTTACCCCCGGCGAGATTATTTTAAAAGTGCCAGAAGGTGAGACAGTTGTTCCATGTGAGAGAATAATAGCGCGCCTAGGTGCAATGGCGCCGCGAGGATTTGTAGAGAGTTGTGGCATAAAATTTACTAGTGAAGACCGCAGCGCACTGCCAGATCTATCAGAAAAATATGAGAGTTCCGTCCCCGGACTATATGTAGTCGGTGCGCTGGCCGGTTACCCATTAATCAAGCTAGCAATGAACCAAGGTTATGAGGTCGTTGAAACTATATCCGGAAACAATATAGCGCCTGCTGACGAGCCCCTGCTAGAAGAGAAATTTGCCAGTTTAGAAGGCAGGGCTGTTAACGAAGTGCTTCAGACCATACAGGAGAATGTTCCTCTCCTTTCTCACATGTCTGCTCTTCAGTTCAGAGAATTTATGATTGATAGTACAATACATCGTGTTCAAAAAGATGATGTTATCTTCCTCAGAAATGATTACACAAATAGCGTGTATTCTATTGTCGAAGGGAGCGTGAGTGCGCTAATTAACCCGGATGATGCAAGCGAGAGAGTAAAGTTGAAGAAAGGGTCATTTTTTGGTGAAATGGGCCTCATCGCAGGCCGTCGCAGAACTGCTACAATCGTGGCGAATGAAGACAGTTTTTTAGTAGAGACCCCAAGACGGGCTATGTTAAGGCTTATAAACTCGGTTCCAGGCTCCAAAAAGGTTCTGGATACAGCTGCCATATACCGTCAAATTCAAACGCATTTGGCTCCAAACATTGAAAAAGAACTTCTTAAAGATATCGTTGATTCTGCTGCAGTAGAGAGCCTGTCTGCCGGGGACGTACTCATTAACCAAGGAGATGACGCTGACAGTGTATTTTTAATTCGCTCCGGCTCCTTCGTAGTGTCCAGCTTGATAGGCGGACGCGACGTAGTGTTATCTTATATTCCATCCGGGAATTATATCGGCGAAATGGCCCTTTTGACAGAAGCTCCACGATCGGCAACGGTTAAAGCCACTGTAGCCTCGGAAGTTATTAAGATAGACGCAGCAGCATTCAGAGCGCTTTTAAAAACGGAGCATGAACTTAGGCGCGAGATAGAGGCTAAGTTTCAAGACCGAATGGTCGAAAACCTTGAGACTGAAGAGCGGCCTGAAGCGGGAGATGTCATTGATTTTCTTGTAGGTCAAGGTGTTGGCGAAGCTTCGGATGTATTGTTAATAGACGAATCGCTTTGTGTACGATGCGATAACTGCGAGAAAGCATGCGCTGAAACGCATGGAGGTATATCCCGCCTAAACCGAGAGGCAGGACCTACTTTTGAGACACTTCATGTTCCGACGTCGTGTCGCCACTGCGAACACCCTCATTGCATGTCAGATTGCCCAGCAGACGCTATTCATCGAGCTCCAGATGGAGAAGTATTTATTGATGATACGTGTATAGGTTGTGGAAACTGTGCCGGGAACTGTCCATATGGCGTTATTCAATTGGCTTACCCTGCCAAAGAGAAGCCTGGACTGCTATCCTGGTTATTATTCGGTTCAGGACCAGGCCCTGGCCAAGACAAGGCATCTGGAAAAAAGGTGGAAGGTGCACGTTCCATGGCAGCAAAATGTGATATGTGTAAGGATATTGAAGGGGGAGCATCCTGCGTTAGCGCCTGCCCAACTGGTGCTGCTATTCGCGTCAAACCCGAAGAGTTCTTGTCTATCACTAATTTAGCCAAGGCGGGCTAAGAAATGCATGATGGATTCTTAACTTATCAGAACATGAAGTTCCTTAAAATGGCAGCGGTTTTATGTGTCGTTACCGTTATTGCTTATATCTGGTATCAGCCTATTGACGAACATAACGGCGGGACTTGGCTCGGATATACCCTCGGCACCATTGGCGCGTTATTAATATTCTGGTTGACTTGGTTAGGAATTAGAAAACGACGATATGGTGCTAATTTTAGTCTGAGTGCTTGGGTTTCTGCTCATGTATACCTTGGGTTGAGTCTAATCGTTATCGCAACTCTGCATACCGGTTTTCAATTTGGCTGGAATGTTCACACATTAGCATATGTGCTTATGATGATCGTTATTATAAGTGGTGGGTTTGGTATTTATGCCTACACTCGTTATCCAAAAGTGATGTCGGAAAACCGTCGTGGATCGTCATTAGATGATTTGTTGGCTCAGATCGGGGATATAGATCGTGAATGCCGCCAAATAGCGGCGCCTTTGCCAGATTCGGTGGCTGAGTTGGTGGTGCAATCATGTGAACACACGAAAATAGGCGGCTCGTTACTGCGCATTTTGAGCGGCAAAGATAAAAGTTGTGGCTCAACTGCCGCTTTTGAACGTTTGCGCACACACGTGTCCGAAGTCGAACAGGAACATGCGCAAGCTACTCGGAAACTACTTGTTTTAATTGGGAAAAAATGTGGCCTCTTAACAACAGTTCGTCGAGATATACAATTAAAAGCGTTTATGGACATATGGTTGCGCGTCCACGTGCCTATGACTGTGGCTTTGCTGGCCGCGCTTGTTATTCATATCTTCTCTGTCTTCTATTATTGGTGACACGGCTATGATGCAAGTATCGATTACAACACTAACCCGCAGACGAAATGGTAGTCTTGGCCGCAAAGAAGATATCAAAGCGTGCGAAGTTCTCCGTATCGGACGAGGCGCAGACAATGAAGTTTTTCTTTTGGACCACCGTGTTCCTCTACACTTTGCTTACCTGCATGAAGGAGAAGACGGCCTATTTATTGAAGCCAATGGAACAAACGATCTTCGTTTAAACGGCGCAATTATCCGAAAAGCGCATCTAAACGTCGGGGATGTAGTTGGAATCGGTCCATATGAACTTGTCGTCGCTGAACCAGATGATGGCATCCACATAGCCGTAACACTTGAGCTCGTTCATCCCATAAGTGACGATGTCGAGTCATTATTGTCCAGGAGTAAGCTCACAACTACTAATATTGGACTGACAAAGCGGGCCTCTTCGTGGATATTAGCGTCTCTAACCCTAATGCTATTTTTAGTACTGCCACTATTCATGGCAGATTCTCCATTATCAAACTATTTTAGTGCCTCAAAATCCAATAACACACCTAATACAATGACTAACAACAATGATATCGATTTTGATATAAGTTGGGTTTCCGGAGAAGTAATGAATTCGCACAAGTTCTTCGCGAATGATTGTGCAGCATGTCACACTAAAGCATTTGTTATGGTGGAAGATGCTGCGTGTACGGCGTGCCATCAGCAGCAACATGGGCATATCGATAAGGTAAAGTTCCCATCTGAAGACTTGACATCAACAAGATGCGCCACCTGTCATACGGACCACCAAGGGCCTCACCCAGTCAGAGCAGAAAAACAAGAGTTATGCTCGGATTGTCATAAAGATTTGGACAAAAAAGTGGATGGAATGCATCTAACTAACGTGTCAGATTTTGCCACAAACCACCCACAGTTTAAACCAACAGTCTGGCAAAACCCAACTGAAGGAATACAAAAACGTATCAGCTTGGATGACAATCCTGTCGAAGTCTCTAATTTGAAATTTCCTCATAAAACTCATATGAACGTTAATAGAATGCGTAACCCCAAGACTGGCACAAACACGCAATTAGAATGCGCGAGTTGCCATGTTCCTGATTTAAGTGGTGCATATTTAGAACCGGTAAAAATGGAGGAGCATTGTGGTGATTGTCATGTGCTAACCTTCGATAGTATAGCACCTAAAAGAACCGTTTCTCATGGAAAACCAGAGGTGGTATATAGAGAGTTAGCTGAATTTTATTCGACGCTAGCTCTTAAAGGTGGTGTAACCGACAAAACAGCGCCAAAAGTTGTGCGTAGAAGACCCGGCTCACCTCTGTTAAAGGAGGAAGAGAAGAAAGCAGCGCTGCAATGGGCGGATTTAAAAACTAAGAAAGCTTCCCGCTATCTTTTCTCAGCCAGTCAATGCGGTTCATGCCACGAAATCACACCAGAGAAGAAAAATGCATCTGGTTATAGCGTCAAGCCTGTAAAAGTAACTCAGATTTGGCAACCAAAATCAGTATTTGATCATGGAAAGCACAAAGATGTGGCCTGCGCCGAATGCCACGCAGCAGACTCCTCAATGAAAAGTTCTGATGTACTGCTTCCAAAAATAGAAGGATGCCAGACCTGCCACGGCGGAGAGCAGGCAACAGATAAAATACCAAGTACTTGCATAAGTTGTCATGGTTTTCATCGTGATGATGTTGCTATCATGACCGGCTCGACTGGGAAAACAGTCCAATGAGCAAAAATGCGGTTTGGAAACATTTGGGGTTACTCTTTTTAATACCCGCGATATTCTTTGGTTCTCGAAACTTATTGGCTGAGCCTGTTAATCTGACAAACCTCGGGGTTATTCTCCCATCAGTCACGGTTAATGCTGAGAACGTTTCATTGAATTTAAAGGTGAATGTGGGAAATGATCAGCCATCTAGTACGTTTGTAACCGCACACACGGCTTCCGGAAGTGTTCTCCAACGAAATAATCTAGGGTACTGGGTACCATGGTCAGGTAAATTAGATGAATTAATTAATAATTTCAGCAGCAGAACAGGGAATGAACTTTTTGTCAAAATTCTGAAGGAGGAGAACATGACTAGTGAAATGTTTCCAATCAGAATCACTGTGGGTTACGAGACATCCTCAGGGCTTAAGTTTGGCGTTTTTGAACTAGTAAAAGGTCAGAACTGATGCTTACGGTATATTGGTCTCAGGTAACGATTTTCAAAAAACGAATAACCAGCCTTTTAATAACTCTTTTTTGCGTATTAAGTTTTGCTGCTGTGTCAACTGCTCAGGAAAGTCTGAGTGTTGCCGATGTTAAACGTGTAATTTCCCAAGCTATTCAAGAAGCCCAGGCTCAGGGGGTTGGAGCCTCAATAGCAGTGTCAGATCGAACTGGGAATATTCTCGCTGTATATAACATGATTGGTGCCAACAGACAGTTCAACGCTTCAGGCGTGGATTGTACCGTTGGACTTGGCAATATACCGGTTGGATGTGTTGTCGTTACCTCCGACCCCAAGCAACCTAATGGTGTAGCAGGAAAGGGCGGTTTGGAAAGAGTAGATGTTCCAGGCCCAGTTGCAGCAATTGCAAAGGCGATCACAGGGGCCTATTTATCTTCGCGCGGAAATGCCTTCACAACTAGAACTGCCAGTCAAATTGTCCAGGAACACTTTAATCCCAAAGAAAGGTTTTCGCCCAGTGGTCCTTTATTTGGAGTGCAATTTAGCCAGTTACCTTGTTCGGATTTAGTTATCCATCAAAATAGCGCTGCCGTCACAGTGGGCCCAAAACGGTCTCCGCTCGGCTTAGCAGCAGATCCTGGCGGGATCCCCCTTTACAAAGGAGGGGAGCCAGTTGGTGCAATAGGCGTCATTTCAGACGGGCTATACAGTATCGATCCAAACATCGGTGATTACGATAATGATAAAGACGAGTTAATTGCCATGGCAGGAACCGTTGGTTTTGAGCCACCGTTCGATATAATAGGCAACAGAATAACAGTTGAAGGTAAGACCTTCAGATATACAGACCGTAAAATCAGAGCAATAAGGTCTAACCCCATAAACGCCTTACCATATGATCAAATACCTCGCTCTGTAGGTGGTTTGACGCCCATAGGGACATACTTTGATGGAACTATCCGACCCGGGACAATATTCGGTACTGGACCATCTGGTTATCGTGCAAATGCAAGTGGTGACTTCGGAACTTTGAATGCGTTCGTATTGGTTGACTCCAATGATGAACCCAGGTTCCCGCCGAGAGACGGGACCGAAGGAATACCAGAATCACTTACAGCCAATGAAGTGAAAACGATCATCCGAAATGCCTTAACCATCGCCTTTCGGGCAAGAGGCCAAATTAGAAGACCTTTAGGCAGCCACGCTCAGGTTACGATTTCTATTGTAGACACTAATGGTGCTATTCTTGGGATTGCCAGAACACCTGACGGACCAGTTTTTGGGACAGACGTCTCGCTCCAGAAAGCAAGAACAGCAGCATTTTTTTCAAATACTAATGCGGCAGCCGACCTTATTCGGGGAAATTTAGGTAATTACTGGCTAGCAGCACAGGCGGTATTGGGTCCGGGAGCACTGAGTGATGGCACTGCATTTGCAGACCGCTCTGGAGGCAACCTATCCCGCCCCTTCTTTCCAGACGGTATAGATGGCGCCCCACATGGCCCTTTCAGTAAACCTTTTTCGGAATGGAGCCCGTTCAACGTTGGCCTTCAGCTTGATCTCATAGCAGCAAATATTGTTGCTCATAGATCATTTCTTCTGGGGCAGTCGCCCACTGACACTCCAATGAATTGCACCCCCATACCCGTCAGGCCTCAAACATCAAAAAGCCCCATTGCCAATGGAATACAAATATTCCCTGGTAGTGTACCAATCTATCGTAATAATACACTTATTGGTGGCATTGGCGTTTCGGGCGATGGAATAGATCAAGACGATATGATTTCGTTTCTAGGGTTGCATAATGCGGGCTTAGAATTAGGAACTGGTGTCGGAAATGCGCCACGTTCAATCAGAGCCGATAATCTTGAAGTACCTGGTGGACGATTAAGATATGTAAATTGTCCTTTCCTCCCCTTTCTTGACTCTAATGAACAGACGCCATGCAACGGAAAATAACTACTAAAAATAAAAAAATAGCTGGGTTACTTACCGGGACTCTCATTTGCATGGTACTGGCAGGCTCGCCTGTTTGGTCTGAAAATATTGAAGTGTCTCAAAACTTTGAACGACAGAGGCCGGCTGCATCTAAAAAAGCGCCAGAAGTCCGGAAGCCGTTGCCCAATAGCATTAAAAATAGAGCCCCAAGGATCATCAAGGATCATTCCACTGGTTTTATACCTGTTCCAGACCGTTGGCGCCTCATTGAGACAATAGGCGTTCTGGAAAGTATTACGGACCCTTATAATAGGAACCCTATAAAAGGAGACCGACCGTTATTTGGAGAAGACTGGTTTGTTAATGTGGCAATTATTTCGGATACTGTCGTGGAACCAAGAACCTTCCCACAGCCTATTGGCGTCCAAACCACGCGTGATTCTAACGATCTTGATCTTTTTGGGGGTGCCGACTCCTATGTGTTCAACGAGAACCTGATTATAAGCCTCTCCTTAATAAAGGGAGATACAGCCTTCAAACCGCCAGATTATGAATTCAGGTTAACGCCAATCATTAATTTTAATCATGTAGAAGTTGAAGAAAATCGTGTCCTAAAAGCAGACCCGCGTCTTGGCAGGCATCGATCGGACCGACACATTGCCCTAGCAGAAGCATTCTTTGACTACCATATAAGAAATGTATCAGATCGATATGATTTTGATTCAGTTAGAATTGGCATCCAGCCGTTTTCAAGTGATTTCCGGGGTTTTTTATTCCAAGATAGTCAACTCGGGGTTCGATTTTTTGGAGACCGCGATAATAACATCTTTCAATATAACTTAGCCTGGTTCCGACGGTTAGAGAAGGACTCGAATAGTGGATTAAACCATATACAACGAAAGATTAGAGATGATGATATTTTCATCGCTAACTTATACTGGCAAGATTTTCCAGTGTTGGGGTTCCAGAGCCAGGTGACCGGTGTTTATAACCGAAACAATGAAGCAGGTGATTTTTTCTTTAACGATAATGAGTTTATTGAACGCCCCGCGTCGTTTGGTAGTGAACGAGGACGCAATTATGATGTTGTGTATTTGGGATATAATGGTGATGGTCATTTTGATCGACTTAACCTAACAACGTCATTTTATACCGCACTTGGTAGCAATCGGGACAGCGCATTTACGGATGAAACTGCCGATATACAGGCTTTTTTCTTTGCTGCAGAACCCTCTATCGATTTTGACTGGGTGCGGCTCAGGGGTTCAATTGTCTATGCATCGGGTGATAACGATCCTTTTGATAATACAGAACGTGGTTTTGATGCGATTTTCGAAAACCCTCAAATCGCTGGATCGGATACCAACTACTGGATACGACAAACCATCCCACTTATAGGTGGTGGTGGTGTAGTTATGTCTGCTCGAAATGCAATGCTACCAGCTCTTAGAACTTCTAAAGAACACGGACAATCTAATTTCAATAACCCGGGGTTCCGCTTGATTGGAATTGGTGCTGATTTTGATATCCTTCCTGAACTGCGCGTTTCAACTAACGTTAATTATATGGAATTCGATACCACCGCAGTTCTCGAGGTAGCTCGAAATCAACAGGAAATTTCTCCTGAAATAGGAGTAGACCTATCTATTGCCGCTATATATCGGCCATTTTTTAGTCAGAATGTTGTTTTTCGCCTTTCAGGAGCCGCTTTACTTCCTGGAGCTGGCTTCACCGACCTCTACGGAGAACAGAAGGAAAACGACGATTATTATTTATCTATACAAGGAAATCTTGTACTCACGTATTAAGGGGAAATGGTGCTTCTATCTCGTTTGTCAGTAATTGTTTTGGGTTTTTTGCTCCTAGGAGTGACGGCAGTCTATGCCGCGTCTGGAGAAAAGCCCAGAGATATAACTTATACGGTTACTCCCCCTGCCCCAAAATGGCAGCCACAAGCAAGCATAACAGAAAAAAGTGCCGGTTGTATGAGCTGTCACGAGACAACAGATGAACCAAGCATGCACAAAACGGAAGGAGTGCCGTTGGGGTGTACTGACTGTCACGGAGGAGATGCAAAAAGCTTTAAACCTACAAATGGGGCCCCGTCGGAACGGGCTTACAGAAAGGCGCTGGATAAAGCACACGTTCAGCCACTTTACCCAGCAACCTGGAATTATCCCAGTAGCGCTAATCCCGAGCGCACATTCGCATTACTCAATAAGGAAAGTCCCGAGTTCATAAGGTTCATAAATCCGAGTGATTACCGTGTTGTTGATGAGGGTTGTGGCGCCTGTCATGCAGGAGCAATACAAGCAGCAAAAACCAGTATAATGTCAACGGGTGCCATGCTTTGGGGCGGGGCTTCATACAATAATGGTATTCTCCCGTTTAAACGGTACATATTAGGCGAAAATTATACCCGTGATGGGACAGGAGCACTTGCAAAGAATCCGATACCGGTCACAAAGGAAATGAAAGCGGCCGGAATACTTGAGCAATTAGCCCCTCTTCCTGCATGGGAAGCCACTCCACCAGGCGATATTTTTCGAGTATTTGAACGCGGTGGAAGAAATATAGTGAACTTATTTCCAGAGATAGGCCTCCCCAATTCCGTGGGGCAACTGCAGAGACTGGAAGAACCCGGCAGACCTGACATTAAACAATCCAACCGCGGTCCCGGAACAGGCCTCAGAATTTCGGTTCCCGTGATTAACATAACAAAAACGAGATTAAACGATCCTTTTACATGGTTTCTAGGAACTAATGACCAGCCCGGCGACTACCGGTCTTCGGGTTGTGCCTCATGTCACGTCGTTTATGCGAATGACCGAGATCCTCGTCACTCAGGCCCTTATGCTAAGTTCGGTCATACAGGAAAAACACAAACAACAGATCCTACAATATCAAAAAATGAAACCGGCCATCCATTA
>CALIMD010000207.1 GCA_938028645.1 uncultured Alphaproteobacteria bacterium | reverse complement strand
AGTTGTATGACAGACTGAACAATTTGTCTTTCTACTTTGGGTGCCTCTATACCGATCGACCATGCTTTCCCATTTTTGTTGGTTCCTGAAGTTATCAGGTCACCGCCGATCTCCACCAAAAAGTTTTCTATTTTATGTTCTTTCAGAGTGCTGGCAACCTTATCAATACCATACCCTTTGGCTATTGCCGATAAATTAATAGTAACTCCTGAATTTCCTTTTTTTAAGCGATTCAATCCTGGGATCAATTTCAATAGTTTGGTTTGTCCTACCATTTCTAAAGCAGCATTTACTTCTGACACCGATGGTATTTTTTTCTTGGATTTGTTGGGGCCGAACCCCCAAAGGTCAATGAGTGGCGCCGCCGTTATGTCAAAAGCTCCGTTGCTTTTATTGTGTATGTCTGCTGAAATATTAATCACATCGAAAAGTTCTTGAGATAAATCAATAGGTTTCCCTCTGGTGTTATTGTTGACCATACTTATTTCAGACTGATTGTTCCAGTTGGACATCTTTTCGTTAACTTCATTTAGCGTTTCTTCTATTCGTTTTTTTAGATTTTCCTTAGATAGGCTTAATGGATTATCAACAACAGTTATATTGTATGTGGTACCCATTGTTTCGCCACTTATGAAAACGGGCGACTGGTTCTTCTGGTCTCCAAAGCACCCGATCAGAATAAACAACATCAGTATACTCGATATGGATTTATAATTGATAACCATAAAATTTTGCCATTCCGGGTAGTGGGTTGATCGGTTGATATGCAGTTATTGCTGCCTCTCCCAGTGAGCTAAGACATAATTTATTAAAAAATAGTGTAAACCTCAAAAGAATCATAAAAATATAGTAATTTTCTTGGTTAAGAGATTGCTATAATGATAAAAATTAATATGTTACTTGGTAAATATTGTCGAGTTTAACGCGAGGGAATTTTCTACCCATAACTTGTAAATGTAAATAATTGTTCGCATCTGCTTTGCGTAAAATGTAACGCGTCAGGGGAATTGTTACTAATGTCAGAATTTCGGCTAAAACTTGGGCTGGATCTTCCAATTAACGGAACACCGCAACAAACGATCCACGAGGTGACCACTCCCAACAGTGTTGCCGTCGTAGGAGACGATTATAATGGTTTGAAACCGCGAATGCTTGTCGGAGAGGGCGATGAAGTTGTGAGAGGAACGCCTCTTTTTTCTCACAAAGAGGCGCCGAATGTAATGTTTGTGTCGCCTTGTAAAGGAAGAGTCAGAGGAGTAATGCGTGGGGCACGACGAGTTTTGCAAAGTGTCATTATAGACGTTGATGATATTGATGACGAAGGAGTGAAATTTGGCGGTACTGGTTCGGACGAATTTCAGAGGGATGAAGTTAAAAAAAGTCTCTTTGCTTCGGGGCTCTGGACTTCCTTTCTTACCAGGCCTTATTCCAAGATGCCTTTAGAGGATGATGTGCCGTCCGCTATCTTTGTCACTGCAATGGAGACTGAGCCCCTTGCTCCTGACGCATCTGTTGTCGTGAGCAGAGAACAAGAGGCGTTTAATCTTGGGGTGAGTTCGATTGCAACGTTGACGGATGGCAAGGTTTATATTTGTAAGGCTTTGAATGGAACTATTGATGATGTAACTGGGGTTACAAATGCAGAAAATCATCAATTCGATGGACCGCACCCATCAGGATTGGCTGGAACGCATATGCATTTTCTTAACCCACCATCTGTGACTAATGTGGTGTGGTCGATTGGATATCAGGATGTTATAGCCATCGGTCATTTGATGCGCTCAGGACATATCAATCCTATGCGTGTCATTTCGTTGGCAGGTCCGTTGGCTCGAAACCCTAGGTTACTGAAAACTGTTTCGGGAGCCTCTTTAGAGGATTTAGTTGACGGTGAATACGATCCACAATCTCCTTGCAGGATAATTTCGGGGTCTATTCTGAGTGGGCGCATTGCGGAAGGGCCTTTAGCATATTTGGGTAGGTTTTCTAGACAAGTCACTCTGATAAAAGAAGATACTGAACAGATACCTTTTGGGTGGATTAGACCGCAACCTAATAAATTCGCCGTGATGCCAGTTTTAGCGTCAGCTTTCCGGCGGTCGAAACTATTTAATTTTACCTCGAACCTTAATGGTGGAAGGCGAGCGATGGTTCCAACGGGTGTTTTTGAAACCTTAATGCCTCAGGACTTCCTTCCAACTCAGCTACTTAGATCGTTGTTAGTTATGGACACCGACGCCGCTCAATCTCTAGGGGCGCTCGAGTTAGATGAAGAAGATCTAGCTCTTTGTACATTTTCGTGTCCGGCGAAGTATGAATATGGTCAGGCTTTGCGTGATAGCCTTCTAAAGATTGAAAAGGAGGGTTAAGAAGTGGGATTACGTAGTTTCTTCGATAGTATTGAACCGAATTTTGAAAAGGGTGGGAGATACGAGAAATACTATCCAATCTATGAAATGATAGAGACCATTTTATATACTGGTAAATCTGTCACCAAAGCAGCGCCCCATGCTAGAAGTTTTGTGGATATGAAGCGTATTATGACTTACGTCGTGATATCAACGATTCCTTGTATATTGTGGGCTTTTTATAATACGGGTTTGCAAACAAATATTGGATTAGCGGAACTAGGAGATGCCAGCCACGTTGGTTGGAGGATCTTTGTAATAAAGATGCTAGGAATAAGTCTTAACCCAGATAGCATACTGGCCAATATGTTTCATGGAATGCTTTATTTTATGCCAATATATTTAGTAACGCTGGTGGCTGGAGGAATTTGCGAAGTCTTATTTGCTACAGTGCGTGGTCATGAAGTTAATGAAGGGTTTTTGGTTAGTTCTATGCTCTTTGCTCTAACGATGCCAGCCTCAGCGCCACTATGGCAGGTTGCACTAGGAATAGCTTTTGGCGTGGTTATTGGAAAAGAAGTTTTTGGGGGAACGGGGAAAAACTTCCTAAACCCTGCTCTTACAGGCCGCGCATTCTTATATTTTGCGTATCCCGCAAATATGTCGGGAGATGCTATATGGACGCCGGTGGATGGATTTTCAGGGGCTACCGCATTGGGATTGTCAGCTGCTAGAGGAGTTGAGAGCCTCGCGATAGAAGGCATAACGTGGTGGGACGCATTCTATGGAACGATCCAAGGTTCGCTTGGTGAAACATCCACATTAGCTTGCTTTGTTGGCCTGGCATTCCTGTTGATAACAAAAATAGCTAATTATCGAATGGTAGTTGGATGTTTGGCTGGAATGATTGGATTCTCTTTGTTACTTAATTGGATCGGGTCTGACAGTAATCCTATGTTCGCTATGCCTTGGCACTGGCATTTGGTTTTGGGTAGCTATGCATTCGGGCTTTGTTTTATGGTGACCGAGCCTGTATCCGCTAGCCATACCAACGTAGGACGGTATTTTTATGGCGCATTGGTTGGCTTTATGGTTGTCATGATAAGAGTGTTAAATCCCGCGTTCCCAGAGGGAATGATGTTGGCCATCCTATTTGCAAATATGTTCGCGCCATTAATTGATTATTTCGTAGTTCAAGCCAACATAAAACGGAGGGTTGCGCGAAATGCCTGATACAGAGCCCAGTACTTTGTGGGGTAAATTAATTGCTTTGCCTGTCGACAGCACCCCTAAAACAATATTTGTAGCCGTTATACTCTGTCTTTTTTGTTCCATGATAGTTGCCTTCGCGGCAGTCAACCTGCGTCCTATCCAAGTGTATAATAAAGCTCTAGATAAAAAAATTAATATTTTACAGGTAGCGGGCCTTTATAAAGAGGGAGTTGATGTAGGGGCAGTTTTTTCTTCAATTGAGCCCCGTATAGTTGACATGAGAACGGGCAAGTTCACCAACGCCATAGATATTACAAGTTTTGATGAGCGCGCCGCAGCAAAAGATCCAAGCATGAGTTCGGAGCTGCAAGATGACCCTGCATCGATAGGACGTAAACCAAACTTCACCACTGTTTATTTGCTCAAAAACAAAGACGGATCTTTGGATAAAATAATATTGCCAATTTACGGATATGGACTTTGGTCTACGCTTTATGGCTTCATAGCGTTAGAGGAGAATGGAAACGATATATTTGGCCTCCAATTTTATGACCATGCCGAGACACCTGGTTTGGGTGCCGAAGTTGATAACCCGAGATGGAAAGCCCAATGGCAGGGCAAAAAACTGCGGGATGATGATGGTAATCTGATGATAAGGGTCGCAAAGGTCGCAAAGGTAAAAGAGCATCACATTGACGCACTTGCTGGCGCTACATTGACTTCAGACGGGGTAGACAATTTAGTTAAGTTTTGGATGGGTAAATCTGGTTTTGCCGATTTCATATCTAATTTAAAAGCAGGAGCGGCCTGATGTCACAAACAAAAAAAGAACTATTGGTCGATCCATTAGTTGATAACAACCCGATAACCTTGCAGGTTTTAGGGATTTGTTCAGCTTTGGCTGTGACGTCCTCTCTTCAGGTTGCATTAGTGATGTCAATCGCCGTGATTGCTGTATGTGGCTTTTCGTCAATGTCTATATCATTTCTTCGAAATTATATTCCTGGTTCCATTCGTATTATCGTGCAAATGGTCATAATTGCCTCGCTGGTAATACTGGTTGACCAAATACTCAAAGCTTTTGCTTTTGAGATTTCAAAAACCTTATCAGTATTCGTAGGATTAATTATCACTAATTGTATTGTAATGGGTAGGGCGGAAGCATTTGCGATGAAGAACCCTCCAATGGCCTCCTTTTTAGATGGTATAGGCAATGGACTAGGTTATGGCTTGTTGCTGATGCTTGTTGGGGTAGTGCGCGAACTTTTTGGTTCAGGTTCTCTGTTTGGCGTAACAATTTTAGAGTCGGTAAATAACGGCGGCTGGTATGTGCCCAACGGGTTGCTTTTACTTCCTCCGTCAGCGTTTTTCATTATTGGATTGCTAATCTGGGCGGCGCGAACATGGAAGCCGGCCCAGGTTGAGGAAAGAGAGTTTAAGATCCAGGTGGTGGAGGAACATTGATGGGAGATCTTGTTTCTCTAGCTGTTAAAGCGATCTTTGTCGAAAATCTTGCCTTATCGTTTTTTCTTGGAATGTGCACTTTTATAGCTGTTTCGAAGAAGATCGCTACCGCGATCGGTTTGGGAATATCAGTTATGGTCGTCCAAGTTATCACAGTTCCAGCTAATAACTTAATTTTGACTTATCTCTTGAAACCGGGAGCTTTATCTTGGGCCGGGTTTCCGGATGTTGATCTCACTTTCCTCGGATTAATTTCATATATAGGGGTTATAGCTGCAATGGTTCAGATTGTTGAGATGACTTTGGATAAATATTTTCCTCCCTTATACAACGCATTAGGTATATTTCTTCCACTTATCACCGTTAATTGTGCGATTCTTGGTGGATCGTTATTTATGGTTGAGCGTGATTATAACTTTGCCGAATCGACGACGTACGGATTGGCCTCCGGCTTTGGTTGGGCTCTGGCGATTGCGACAATGGCAGGTGTCAGAGAGAAATTGAAATACAGTGACATACCAGATGGCCTGCAAGGTCTCGGTATAACTTTTATCACAGCTGGTCTTATGGCTATGGGGTTTATGTGTTTTTCCGGTGTGAAACTATAGGAGAAAGTTAGATATGGAGACTTTTACACTAGGTATCGTTTTCTTTACGATGATAGTAATCACCCTGGTGACGGTTATAATGTTTGCGAAGAGTAAAT
>CALIMD010000206.1 GCA_938028645.1 uncultured Alphaproteobacteria bacterium | reverse complement strand
CAATAATTTCTTCATCTTTAAATTTTATGCTACTTGTGCCGGAATGCTGGGCTGAGGGGTAAGACAGCAATTGTAATATGGAAAGTGCAGTTACTGATTTCCCAGAACCGCTTTCACCAACTAAAGCCATCGTCTCTCCTTTTTTGATCGAGAAACTTACTCCTTTTACCGCTTCTATTAAGTCGTCCGAGGATTGGAAAACGACCTTAAGATCTTTCACCTCCAAAAGACTTTCGCTCATGAGAACGTCTTTCTCGGATCGAATGCATCTCTTACAGCTTCTCCAATGAAAATCAAAAGGCTCAGCATCAATGCCAAGACAAAAAATCCTGATAACCCAAGCCATGGGGCCTGAAGATTATTTTTTCCTTGGTTCAACAATTCCCCTAGCGAAGGTGATCCTGGAGGTAGACCAAGTCCTAAAAAATCAAGCGAAGTCAATGCAGTTACACCACCGGTTAATATAAATGGCAACATCGTTATAGTCGCTACCATCGCGTTAGGGAGAACGTGTCTCAATATTATCGTTATATTAGATACACCTAAAGCACGGGCTGCTCTCACAAAATCTAAATTTCTTGCTCTTAAGAATTCAGCTCTAACCACCCCCACTAACGATAACCAGCTGAATAGAAGTAAAATTATTAGCAGCACCCAAAATCCAGGAACGAGAATGCTAGACATTATTATCAATATGTACAATTGAGGCATACCAGCCCAAATTTCTATAAATCGCTGAAAGAATAAATCACGCCAACCGCCATAATAACCCTGAATAGCCCCAGCGAAAATACCGATTATACTGCTGAACAATGTTAAGATCAGACCAAACGATACAGAAAGCCTAAATCCATAAATTAGACGGGCGAGTACATCGCGAGCCTGATCGTCAGTTCCTAACCAGTGTCTTTTATCCGGTGCCGACGGCGCTGTTTTCCCCAGCTTTTTATCTATCGTATCATAACTAAAAGCAATCAAAGGCCAAGCAAGCCAGCCATCCTTGTCTATTAATTCCTGAACGAATGGATCTTTGTAATCCGCTTCAGTGGGGAAATCCCCTCCAAAAGTAGTTTCTGCATATTCCACGATTGTCGGAAAATAAAAATCGCCCTTAAAATAAACAAGGTATGGAGTATCATTTGCAATTAATTCCGCAAAAAGTGAAAGTATGAAGAGACTAGAAAATATCCAAAACGACCAATAACCTCTTCTATTATTCTTAAAATTTAGTAACCGCCGCTTATTTAATGGCGTTATCTTTAACCCTAAAAACTTGTCTTTTCTCCCGGCGGCTGCATCCATTTCAAGTCTCGCGGCTTTCAAAATCAATGCGGCGATCTATGACTACATACATGACGTCACCAAGAATACTCATCATGAGACCTAAAAGTGTGAAAAAATATAATGTCGCAAACATTACCGGATAATCTCTGCCAATTGCAGCTTCAAAACCAAGTAGGCCAAGACCATCTAAAGAAAAAATAATTTCAGTAATCAGTGATCCCGTAAATAAGATCCCTATAAAAGCACTTGGAAAACCAGCTATAACTATTAACATCGCATTGCGGAAAACATGACCATATAAAACTTGGTTTGGGCCTAAGCCTTTTGCCTTAGCCGTAAGCACATATTGTTTGTTTATTTCTTCCAAGAACGAGTTTTTCGTAAGCATAGTCAAACCCGCAAATCCGCCAATTACCATAGACACCACAGGTAACACCATATGCCATAAATAGTCTGCGAAAAGTTGAAAATATGACATTTGTTCCCAGTCCGGAGATACAATTCCTCGAATGGGAAAAATTTGCCAGAAACTACCTCCAGCAAATAAAACTATTAACAGAATAGCGAATAAAAACCCTGGTATTGCATTCCCCAAAATAACAAAACCCGAACTCCATATATCAAAACGGCTCCCATCCCTAACGGCTTTCCTAATTCCAAGTGGAATCGAAATTAAATAAACTAGTAAAGTAGTCCAGAGCCCTAGAGAAATAGAAACTGGCATTTTTTCTATGACTAAATCTACAACCCTCCGGTCTTTGAAATAACTCTCACCAAAATCAAAAACTAAGTAGTTTTTTATCATGAGGATAAAGCGCTCGTGCACAGGCTTATCAAAACCGAAACTTCTCTCAATTTCTTTTATCAATTCAGGGTCTAGGCCTCTTGCCCCCCGATAAACTGAGGATGCATTACCGTCTTTTTTTGCAGATTGACTTTGATTTTTATTAACTACAGAGTCACCTGAACCGGAACCACTTATTCTTGCAGTTGCATCTATACCTACGCCCTGTATTTTGGCTATTGTCTGTTCAACCGGTCCGCCAGGGGCGAATTGGATTACAGTAAAGTTTACAATTATAATGGCCAATAAAGTAATCGGGACTAAAAGTAGCCTCTTAAAAATATAGGCTAGCATTTTGGTGCAGCTCCTCTAATTCCCATTCGTCCGTCGCCACGAGCCAATGCTTTTATTCTTCACCTTATCAACCCACCAAGTATTGGGAAAACCACTAGAGTACTTAGCTGTATTGGTAGGTCTGCCAAACTTGTCCCAAAATACTAATCGTGCAGCTTGAAGATGAAAATGCGGGACAACATAATGCCCCCAAAGCAGAACCCTATCCAGGGCACGGGTTCGAGCTATTAGGCTTTCACGATCAGGAGCTTCAATCACAAGTTCAACCAATTCGTCTATAACAGGGTCCACAATTCCGATTTGATTGCGGCTTCCGAGTTTATCCGCATTAGAAGAATGCCAAAAATCGCGCTGTT
>CALIMD010000205.1 GCA_938028645.1 uncultured Alphaproteobacteria bacterium | reverse complement strand
AAAGATGTATTAGAAGTTGCCAAACAAATGTTGGCAGGCGAACTTGAATATAGACGCGAGAACTATGAAATTGCTTTTGATCATCTCCGGCAGGCTGTCGATTGTTACGATAATCTAAACTATTCGGAGCCGTGGTCATGGATGATGCCTCCTCGGCATGCTTTAGGTGCTTTGTTACTGGAACAAGGGCATGTAGATGAAGCAACGAAGGTATATCGTGCGGATTTAGGACTGGATGATACGCTTGTTCGTCCATCGCAGCATCCCGCCAATATATGGAGTCTGCTTGGCTATGCGGAGTGTTGTGAGAGACTAGGCGATGAAGCGAACCTTGAATCTATTCGCCTGGAGTTAGATCACGCAAAACAGATTGCGGATAACTCAATTCAAGTGTCCTGCTTCTGTCGTATCAAACATGGCTGTTGTGATTAAAGAATTTTCTTCCTAAAGGGGAAATGGGCTCAGCAGGGATAAGATTTGAACCGGCCATTTTCTCGGCTTCTTTCAAAAGTAAGGTGCCGAATCCCCGGCGCCTAAATGCAGGATTAACGAAAAGATATGAAAGTTCACCTTTTGAGGCATCGGTTACAGCATAACCAATCGTGGTATTCTCATCGACTAGTGTAATCGTTCCGTCGCTGTTAATGCTAATTTTCATCATGACAACTCCCTAATTATCTACGAGTAGTTGATTTTTTTGGATCATCACTAACGTCAAAGAGAGCTCCTGTTGCACGCTAAATAAATTTAAAATCTAGTTAGAGCATAAAGAAAATTTGCTTGCTTGTTGTTGCTTTTTAGAAATATAAATAATCATGGAAGATCTGCAGATAATAGAAATAATAGAGAATCTGAAAGGTCGTCGGGCTTACGAAGAAAAAAGGGCAGCGAAGCTTGGTTTTTCCAGTTTATATGAATATTTCGAAGATAAAATCGAAAAACAAGCATTTGAGATTGAAGAAAATGCGTCGAGGATGTTGCGGTTTAAAGCCGAGAAAGAACTTGCAAAGAAATCTAGACAGCCAAAGAAAAAAAGTTGTGGGTGCTGCTAACCAGATACTGTTTTTGTCTCTGTACAATAACATTTCTTCCAACGATAATTTTTGAACGGTAAAACTTAAGAGGCATATGGAAAAAGTCTACAAGGGGCTCACTCGAAAAGAGATCGAAGAGCAATATATGCTGCGTAATACTCGTCCCGGTTATGAAATAACAGATATCCCGCGTTGGCAAAAATTATCAACAAATTTCCTTGCCAAGACCGCAAATAAACTTGACGTTGTGTATGGCTCATATCCGCGAAATAAACTTGATTTATTTTACCCTGACAGCTCCCCCAAAGGTTTTATATTGTATATCCATGGCGGGTACTGGCAAAGAGGCGATAAAAGTGTTTATAATTTTATTGCGGAACCTTTCGTCAAACGGGGTCATTCAGTTGCTGTAATGAACTATCAGATGTGCCCAGACGTCAAATTAATTGAAATAGCACCGCAAGTTCGCACTGCTATACTATATCTTTGGCGTAACGCGGACTGCTTAGGGATCCCAAGAAATAACTTTAATTTATTGGGTCATTCCGCCGGCGCACATCTTGCAGCGGAAATGTTGTTCACAAACTGGCGAGAACTAGATCACAATTTGCCCACCGACTTAATAAATGCAGCAGTTGCTATTTCTGGTATCTATGATTTCGAGCCTATTCTTTTTTGCACTGAAAATAAGGGGATGAAAATAGATGAAGAAGAGGCAAAGGCGGCTAGTACCATTTACCGACAACCGACATTAAATATTCCTAATATAATCGCATTTGGATCAAATGAACCCCCAGAACTGCAAAGGCAATCGATTGATTTTGCAAAGGTATTATCTACTGATTCTAATAACACAGAGCTAATTAAAATAAATAATGCAGATCATTTTGAGACTGTAGATACAATAACAGATGAAAATAGCAGGTTGTTTGCTCAGACCTGTAAACTATTTGGTTTATTTTAATCGAGATACATCGTGGCTGTTGTTATTGGTGCTTCTGGACTAAAAGGTGATGATACGATGAGTGGTGCCTAGGATGAAGTCACAGCGTTTGATACAGTTAAAAAATATAAAAAGGCCCTTCTGAGCAATCTTACAAAACAATATATGGAAAATAAAAAAACTGGTGACCCCGACAGGATTCGAACCTGTGGCCTACAGATTAGGAATCTGTCGCTCTATCCTACTGAGCTACGGGGCCTCCTTCCACAATTGATACCTCAGACTAAAGGCGATGTGAAGGTATAGCATAGTGGTTTATTTACAAAATAATCTGCCATGCGTTACTCTTTCGTATTTTGAGTTTTCCTATACCTTAAACTTATCCGCTTCTGGGGTTCAATAATGACGAAGATAACAAACTTTGAGGTAATAAGAGTATCATTGCCGTTTGAGACAGGAGGCCCAAGAAAAGGAATGCGTCCTTCACTTGATGCATGGCTGAGTATGGAATGCATTATGGTGAAGATCAAAACCAGTGATGGTCTTGAAGGATGGGGAGAGGCATTTGGTCATGCGATGGCGCCAGGAACAGAGGCCGTTTTGAATAATATTCTTGGCCCGATGTTGTTGGGAAAAGATGCGAGAGGAATCGCGAAACGTATAGATGAAATAGAACGACCTATGCACGGATTAGGGCGGTCGGGTCCAGTGATGTATGGGCTCTCTGCAATTGATATAGCCCTTTGGGATTTAGCTGGGAAGCGAGCAGGAATGCCTGTCTTCAGATTATTAGGTGGAGATAGTGGCAAGTTAAAAAAGTATGCAAGCTTAATGCGTTACGGAGGGGATATAGATGCTATTGCTGAGAATGTAACGAGAGCAAAGCAGAACGGTTATTCAACTATAAAACTGCACGAAACAACCGTTCCAGCGTTTAGGGCTGCTCGTAATGCAGTTGAACAAGAGGATAATATATGCCTAGACGTAAACTGTCCCTGGACTGTTGCGGAGGCAAAAGCCATCGCTGAGGAAATTCTATATGATGGTTTCCATTGGTTGGAAGAACCAGTTTGGCCCCCTGAGGATTTTATTGGATTAGCCGAAGTTAGGGCAGAAGGGGTGCCGATCTCTGCAGGCGAAAATATGACGACATTGCATGAATTTAAATCGGCTTTTGAGGCAGAGGCCGTCGATAACATCCAACCGAGCGTGACCAAATGCGGTGGTATTTCTGGTATGAAACGTATTTTCACTTTAGCGCAAGCCTACTCAGTTCGTGTTGTTCCTCACTGCTTTTATTGGGGACCTGGCTATAATGCTACTGCGCATTTAGCTGCCTCAAGACCCGAACCCACACTCCTTGAAACAGCATTCATCGACTTAATCGTGCAACCTCATGGCTTATTTGACGCCTCTGAGTCATCACTAGACCTTTCGGAAAAACCTGGTTTAGGATTTGAAGCCGATTGGGAAGCGCTGAGTAGTTACGTAATTTCTAGTCACAGCATATCCGGTTGATAATGTATTTTCAAAAAAACCCTTTGTTTTGGTATTGAAAAAATGAACAGTAAAAACCAGAAAATGACGGCGCCAATAATGCCTAGAGTTCAAGATTATGGTTTAGAAGAAGAGGATTTGAAAAAGGTAACAGCTAGGGATATTCTACTTTCTGAAGGGCTCGCTTCGTTGATTATGGTGGTGGGAACAGCATTGTCAATTTGGGCATATAACTGGTGGGGCATAGCTTTGGCGTGTATCGGTCTAGGTGTGCTTTATGCAGTTCGAAGAGTTTTGAACGTCGTATTAAAAAGTAAATTGGATGCATCAAGATTAAATTTTAAAACGGCCTTGAACGAATACTATATTAACCGTCATTTGTATGATGCTGAATTAGACGAAATAGAACGACAAAAACGCCTAGATAAGGAATACGAGGAATTGAACCAAAATTGAGATAAATCAGCGCTTAACTATTTTGATTTGTTTGCTTGCCACTTGTTTAAAATGGAATAGACATCTTTAGGATCCCTACTGTTTTTTGAGCTTTTAATTTTTGCAGTTAATTCTATTACATAACCGT
>CALIMD010000204.1 GCA_938028645.1 uncultured Alphaproteobacteria bacterium | reverse complement strand
CTGAACTGTTCATTGACGCCCGCATGTGTGAGCGCAGCTACAGTGTCTCCTCCACCGGCAACAGATATAATATCTTTATTTTGCGTGTATAATGCAACGTCCTTAGCTAAAGAAATAGTCGATTGATCAAAGGGTGTAATTTCAAAGGCGCCAAGGGGGCCATTCCAGATAATAGTCTTGCAGTTAGCTAAATGTTCAGAAAAATTAGCTGTGGATTGGGGACCAGCATCTAATATCATAGCGTCTTCAGGTATCTGCGATATATCAATGATTTCCGGTTTTTGTCCGGCAACCAATTCCTTAGCGACTACGGCGTCAGTTTGTAGCAATATTTTGCATTTTGACTTTAGCGCAATATTTTCAATTTCCCTTGCTGTTTCTGCCAACTCTTTTTCTGCTAATGATTTGCCTATATTTAGGCCCCTTGCAAAAAGGAAAGTGTTGGCCATTCCTCCACCGATTATCAAAAAATCGACTTTTTTAACCAAATTATTTAGTAGCGCCAATTTAGTAGATACTTTTGCTCCTCCGACTATAGCGCCGACGGGGCGTTGGGGTTCGTTGAGCGCCCTGGTTAATGACTCCAATTCTATTTGCAGTAAGAGCCCTGCGTAAGATGGTAGTAATTGTGCTAACGAGGTTACAGAGGCATGTGCTCTATGAGAAGCAGAAAAGGCATCATTTACAAATGCATCCCCTAGCTCTGCAAGTTCTGATGCGAATACAGGGTCATTCAACTCCTCGCCAGAGTGAAAACGAACGTTTTCGAGGAGTAAAATATCACCCTCATTCATAGCGTCTATATTCGCGCGGGCTATTTCCCCGATACAGCTCGATGCAAAAGAGACATTATAGCCGTCCAACGCATCTCTTAAAGCCGGTAGCACTTTGTTAAGAGACATATTTGATTGATATTCACCCTCTGGTCTTCCAAAGTGCGATAATATGATTACTCTTGCGCCAGCTGCTGATAGCCGTTTAAGAGTGGGTAGCGTTTTTGTAATCCTATTTGTATCAGTTACTACCTCTCCTTGCATTGGCACATTTAGATCAACGCGCACTAATACACGCTTCCCGGATGCAGAAAAGTTATCTAACGTAGGATAGGTGCTCATATTCTAACCTTTTTAGGTTCTTGTGGGGACTTTTATATACGTGCTTTGGTTCATGCTGTGCCGTTATTTTCAGCCCAATCAATAAGCTTATTCAAAAAGTTTATGCATTCTGAAATTTGGTTCTCTTCTATAAATTCATCTGGTTGATGTGCTTGCTGAATTGACCCGGGCCCAAAAATAACTCCAGGTATCCCAGCTTGCTGAAATAAACCTGCCTCTGTTCCGAAAGCTACTGTTCCTGACTCGTTCAGGCCCGTCAAATGTCGGATTAAATGCTCGGCAGCTGATTTATGATCAGGTATGAGTGGTGGTGTGTCGTTTCTTAATTCTGTGGTGATGCCAGCTTGTCTTGATATTGCTTGCAATCGAGGTTCAATATTTTTGGAAATAAACAATCTAACTTTTTGTTCTAAGACATTTGGATCTTCAGAAGGCAAACTTCTGTAACCCCAATTGAAATGGGTGTATTCAGGTATGATATTGTTGGCCGTGCCACCTTCTATAACTCCTAAGTCAAACGTAGTGTATGGAGGGTCAAATACACAATCAGGTTCAGCCTGACTTTCAAGTTCATCTTGTAGACCCTCAATGTAATTAATAATCCGTGCCGCTGCCATTATTGAATTGGCCCCTCGGCTAGGCTCGCTGGAATGCCCCGGCACACCTTTCACGGTGGTTCGAAAAGCTCGCCCTCCTTTATTTCCGCCTACTATTTTCATTAAAGTAGGTTCGCCCACTATCACGACCTTTGGTAACGGCAAATTTTCGACCACATCACTAATCAAGCTTCTTACTCCAACACATCCAACTTCTTCGTCGTAAGAAAATGCAAAATGAATCGGTGTTTTTAGTTTTCGCTTTTTCATTTCTGGCGCCATAGCCAATAAAATCGCACAAAACCCCTTCATATCCGAAGTGCCTCGACCGTAAAGCTTACCGTTTTTTTCGGTCATCTTAAACGCGGGCTTGGTCCAAGCTTGACCATCAATTGGAACAACATCGGTATGACCAGAAAGGACTATGCCACCTATTTGTTCAGGCCCGATTGTGCACCATAAATTGGCTTTCGATTTTTTGCTATTATGTGTCAGTCTGGTTTGAATACCCAGCGTGTTCAGATAGGTCTCAATATCATTTATTAGTTCTAAATTGCTTAATCGGGAAGTGGTATCGAATGAAATTAATCGTTCTAGCCATTCCTTAGATTTATCGAGATGCTTTGTCATTAAGTTACCACTCACTAGTTTTGAGTTACCTACTCCAGAATGCCGGTGAAAACATCACTAGAACAGTAAATAATTCCAGCCGCCCCAAAAGCATTCCAAATGCTAACATCCACTTTGCTAAATCAGGTAAACTGGAAAAGTTTCCTGTAGGACCGATTGTAGCCCCAAGGCCGGGTCCAACATTGCTTATTGCTGTAGCTGCCCCGGATATAGCTGTTATAAAGTCAAGCCCCAGAGCTGAGAGTCCTGCAGCCAAAGCAGCAAAACAAACAATATATAAAAAGAAGAAACCCATTACCGCATTAGAAACAGTTTCTGGTATGACTTTCCGATTATAATATGGAATGAAAACCCCATGCGGCACTAAAAGGCGGCTCAATTGCGCTTGAGCTGTTGCAGCTAGGATTTGAAAGCGAAATATTTTTATTCCGCAAGTTGTTGATCCAGCACAGCCACCTACAAACATCAAACACAGCAGAAAAGTTATAGGGAAACCGCCCCAGAGACCAAAGTCTTGTGTGACATAACCGGTGCCGGTCAATATTGAAATGACATTGAAAGTTGCATGCCTAAAGTTATCCATACCTTCTAAGCCTGATACATCCCAAATCCATAAGGTGATAACAAATACTGAGACAAGAACAATTATTAAAAACCATTTCACTTGGCTATCATTGATGATGGGTGACAAATCGCCCCTCACTACGCGGAGGTAATATACGAAGGGAAGTGAACCAATAATCATTCCAGCTATGATAATCCAGTCTGCGGCGGGGTTATTAAAATATCCTATAGATCCATCCTTAGTTGAATAGCCACCCGTCGCAATCGTGGTCATAGAATGCGTTATAGCATCGAAACCATTAAACCCAGAAATCCAGAGCCCCAGTGCACATAACCCTGTCATTATCAGATAAATAGCAAAAATTCCACCTGCTAATTGAGCCGCCCTTGGAAGAACCTTATCTGGTGCATCGAAAGCTTCTGTTCTAAATAGTTGCATGCCTCCTACGCTCAACATCGGAAGCATAGCCATTGCCATAACGATGATCCCAACTCCGCCTAGCCATTGCAATAATGCCCGCCAAAGTAAAATTCCTGGGGGTGCGTGGTCTAAACCTAGGATTACCGTTGATCCTGTTGTGGTAATCCCCGACATAGATTCAAAAAATGCGTCCGTTATGCTTAACTTCAGTTCAGAGAACATAAAAGGTAGAGCTCCCACAGCTGCCACGGCCACCCAACTCAACGTTGTCAGTAAAAATGCTTGTCTTAAATTAAGATTGGACCGGGAGCTAGTTTTTGTAGCCAGCATTAGTGATACACCAACAAACAATGCCACAGCAGCAGAACCTGCAAACACTTGCCAGTCTGCGTTATCTGTTGCCAAGTCTGCTATTGCAGGTAATCCCATCGCAATTGCTAGAAGAGACATTAGTAAGCCGATAATGAAGAGCACAGGTCCAAAGGCTACCAAGCCAGTTCCAATCGATGTTATTGAAATAGAAAAGACATGCCAAAATAACTAGATTATTCTTTATATTGCGATTTTACACATTACTCAACGGCAAAGCTAATACTGAGATTGACCTATTGCTCTAATAAAACCATGCCTTAGGTCTCTATCGCCATTGACGCATCCGCTTGCTCTCTAGTTATTAGATAATCCATATCGTCCGTCAATTCAATTTTACTGTCTGATGAGGACTATCCAAAGAAAACGCTGGCACATTAACATCAAACTCAATGCCTTGGGAGTCGGCCATTTCATAAACCC
>CALIMD010000203.1 GCA_938028645.1 uncultured Alphaproteobacteria bacterium | reverse complement strand
TTTATTATAGATAGGAGACAAAAAAATTCTCCAGTCCCAAGACACATGAGCGTGACCGGGGGCTAGAAACAAAAAATTTACTGGTAGTCAAGGATACAGTTATCACTCAAAGGCAGTAGTGGTGAAAAATCTCTAGCGGCGTAATATTCAGGTCTAACGAAACTCTCACCGCGATTGTCAGTAGCACTTACATTCACGTATAATAATAATCTTCTCAGCGGAGAGATATTTACACTGGAACCATGTACGACCGTCATATTCATTAAAAGTACAGATCCTGCCGGACCCTGTATTGCTTCTAAACCTCGCCTCTCCACTAATCGCTTCATTGTAGTTTCGGTAATATCGTATCGGTATTTTGCTGCTCCATCATGATCTGCGACTGTGTCATCAATCACAGCTTCCGAAACGACGCCTTCCTTGTGAGATCCAGGCACAGCCAATACGGGCGCGTTACATGCATTAACATCATCGAGAAAAACTCCAATCATTATTCCTCTCGCTTCTGGAATGCCGTCCACCCGATGATACGTTCCAAAATCCTGATGCCATTCTACTATTGAACCATTTTGCTGCTTGATATTTATCCGAGATTGATGAACAAAGACTTGGCTACGCATCAGCTGCTCCACCGGAAGTAAAACCCGAGGATGCTTAGTGAGTGCTCCGAAACGTTCGTCAAATAAGTGCATCCCCCAGCATACATGTGGATCACCGTTTGGTTCTCTAGCTACTTCGGGTCCCGGACGTTGTAAAACATCCATCGCAGCGGCTTCAAGAATAGATATTTCTCTTTTTGAAAATAGTTCAGGAAGAAGAATCCACCCATTTTCATCATATTCAGAGATCTGTTTTTCAGTAAGATCCATTCGATTTTTCCTAGCGTTTTAATCCATCTAGCATAGTTTTCGTTCCAATTTCTAATAGCAAAAGGTCAAATCCCATCAAGAGAACCTGATAACCATCGGAAATTTTTGAATTCCCTTCATCAGCGGATAGACAAAGACCACCAAGCACCCGCCCTGCATCTTTAATTGCCTTTTCACCTCGTTTAATCGCGGCCTGTACATCGGGATGGTCTCGATTACCCACATGCCCCATACTCGCGGCAAGGTCCATTGGTGCTATAAAAAACACATCAATACCATTAACACCTAAAATAGCATCGATATTCTCTATGGACTCTATATGTTCTATTAGGGCGATAATCACGACGTCATTTGAAGCCTTATAATACTCCATGGAATTACCATTGCCCCAACGCATTGGCGCATAAAAAGGCCCCCATCCGCGTTCTCCTTCGGGAGGATACCGAACAGCTTTTACGGCTAACTCGGCTGCCTCCTTTGAGGTCACCATAGGAAAAATTATTCCCATGGCCCCGGAATCTAAAACTGGTTTTGTGTAACTGATAGATGGCTCCATCACACGCACTACCGGGGCACATTGAGTTCCGGCTGTAGCAGTGATCATATGGTGACATGATGCTATATCAATTGGACCATGCTCCATATCAATAAAGAGCCAGTCAAAACCGGAATTCGAAAGTGTCTGGGCCATATTAACGCTGGGCATACTGGTTAGAATTCCCGCACAAACCTTACCCTGGTTTAAACGTTCGCGAAGTGGATTATGCATAACCCTCCCCTTTTTGCTCAAAAAATAATTATAATTTTACTGATACTTGATTAATCCCAGCTAAAACCCGGTGTACGTAGATAAAAATGTAATCCTTCATCTTGAACAACAAAGCTACGCATCCTTCGATTACCCTGATTATGGTGAGAGTGCAACTCAGCTGCTGGCGTGATCTGTGCAGCGCCAGTAACCCAAGGAACCTTTTCGTCCTCAATCATGGAATGGATGCCTTCTCCCTCAATAGCAAGTGTAATTGCGGCACCGTTATGACGATGCGGGCGTTGATCCCCACCAGATTCCAACGTATTTATAGCAGTATTAATCATCGGTATTGTATTACGACTAGGAGCAGTCGCTGGGGTTGAAAATTGGATTGACACACCAGATGTCTCCGAAGTTTTTGGACGCTCATAGATTTCCTCTAAATGTTTTTCAATTTCATCATGAGGCCAGTGCACAGTTTCACTTCGCGACTTCCCCTGAGATGGCGCCCTCAAATTTTCAAAAGCCAATAAAGGTTCGTTAGTCACACAAAATAGAATAGCAGAATCTATCGCGTCATGGACGGTTTCATTACCACCCGGAAAACAAAACACATCTCCCTTTCCCCACGCCACTGTGTCTCCAGCATTAATGCTACTGCCCGTTCCTTGTAAAACATAGAAAACTTCACCAGATGCATTGAAAGAATGGAACAAACTATCACCAGCGCGTACTTTAACATAGCGCGCCAAGATAGCGGGTATAGTTGCAGGATAAGGTGTCTCTAATGCATCGGAGATATCGAGTTCTATTAACCCTGTTTTCCCATCCGGATCATAGGCCTTATCACGTTCCGCCAAAAATTGATGCCGTGGCACACTGGGCCAAGACCAATTGAAGAAATTTTCTGGACTGTTATAAATAGCTCTCTGCTTCTGTTTGATTTGTGTATCAACAGCTGTATCGACGGCCATATTCATCCCCCTAATAAATATCTATAACAATGATGCTACAGGCAATTGAGGTCTTTGTTAATCAAATTTGCGATACATGTTAACAATTACAGAAAAGATCATTTCGTATTTTTAAAAGGTATTTCCAATTAATGAAAATCCCGGCTGTTAATACCTAAGCCTATTCTTTTCGCAGGTTTTTGTGGTCCAGAGGTTTCCGATAGATACCCTAAACTTTTTAGTTCGTCCGCATGAGCAATCGGCTCTATAAAATTAGAATTGGTTATTTGACCTAATTTGTGGGTCAAATCTTCAAGTCGTTTAACTATTATATGCATTACTTCACCCTCACGCTGTAATTTGCCCTCGACCCCAAGAAATTTTGCACTCATTATTATATTTCTAAATCGTTCAAATTGACGAGACCAAACAACAAGATTCGCAACTCCAGTCTCGTCTTCTATCGTTATAAATATTATACCTTTTGCAGTGCTTGGCCTTTGACGCACTAATACTAAGCCAGCCAAAAGAACTGAGCTGCCATCCGCTAAGTTTTCAAGAATTGAAATTACTTTATAAGAATTCCCCGATAAATCTTCTCTTAAAAGGGCAAGTGGGTGTGATTTAAGAGATAGCTTAAGAGTATTATAATCATCGATAACTTCCTCACCTATGCTTGCTATTGGCAATAAAACTTTGGGTTCAGAATTGGATGTTTTATTACTGTAGGATTCTTTGTTATGATTGAATAATGGAAGTCCACTATCCTTTTCTGTTAAAGAATCAAAAGTAGAATTTGCAATACCTCTGACAGTCCAAAAAGCTTGTCGTCTTGAGAGCTCCATCGACTGAAAAGCATCCCCACGTGCAAGCAATTCTAGAGTTGACGGTTGAACACCAGCACGACTGATCAATTCTCGTGGATGGGAATAACCACTCTTCCTATTCTGTTCTATTAACATTGCATCCTGTTGTCTTAACCCTTTAATTTGCCTTAATCCTAATCGAAGAGCTAATTCCCCATTACTCTGTGGTTCTAAATCACAGTCCCAGCCAATATAATTTACATCTGGATGTAAAACAGTTACTCCATGATCACGAGCATCTCTTACAATCTGGGCGGGAGCGTAAAATCCCATAGGTTGAGAATTCAGTAATGCGGCAGCAAATGCGGCAGGCATATGACACTTCATCCAACTGGACACATAGACTAGTAATGCAAAACTGGCAGCATGACTTTCAGGAAA
>CALIMD010000202.1 GCA_938028645.1 uncultured Alphaproteobacteria bacterium | reverse complement strand
CCTAACTTGTTTAATCGCAATCTCTGGACTAACGCCGAATGTGGTCAAGATTTTGGCCACAAATGTTCCGCTTCTCCCCAATCCAAACGCGCAGTGAATAACCAATCGTCCTCCATTTGCGACTGTTTTTAAGATATCATTCCCGTGTAAATCCCAAGTAGTGTTAAATTCTGGTCCTGGCACACCAAAATCGAAAATAGGTAAATGGTACCATTTGAAGCCTCGTGTTCTAACTTGTTTTACAAATTCTGGAACGCCAAGTGCCGCAAATTCACCGCCTTGATTCAGACTTATAAGTGCATCGGTGTTCCAATCTTCTATAGCCTTGAAATCGGCTAGAAGATTACGATCCCATTTTTTTTTCCTTAGAGATCTATCATTGCGGCCAGGGCAATTGGTTAGACCAAAGACCGAGTTATTTGGCCCATTCAAATTACTAATTTGTAGTGGCCCATTATACGGGGGGATATAATTTGAACCATTGCTAGAAATAGTTCTATTTAATGGTGATACCATCGAGAATTTCTCCAAGTCAAAAATGTAAACGTAATCCTGGCCGTGGCCAGTCCAGCGCTATCAAACAACCTGAAGATGATAGAGTAACATAGGCCGTTTTTAGGTCCGTCCCGCCAAAGCAAATATTAGTTGGAAAAGTATCGGGTAAAGGGATCGAAGAAATGTGATCCCCTTTTGGAGAAAATACATCGATAGCTCCCGGAATAGAGCCAACACATATGTTTCCGGCACTGTCTACAGCTAACGAGTCAAATAAATGATATCCAGAGGGACTTGCTATTAAACGTCCTTTCTCCCAAGCAACAGGCCCAATAGTCCGAGAGATTTTTCCCGGTGCTTCAATATCGAATGCCCATATACGACCGGTTGGAGTTTCCGCTACATAAAGCTGTTTTTCGTCGGGAGCTAAGCCAATTCCATTTGGGCCGTCCAGAGGACTAATGACTTCCGTTATTTTCGATCCATCAGAACTTGCATAGTAGACACTACCGCGATCTTTATCTCGCCGCCTTGTATGACCGTGATCCGTAAACCAGAAGCCACCCGCCGAGTCGAAAACAAGATCATTTGGACCTATAAGCGGATTCCCGTCGCATTCAGTGTATATAGTTTTAGCCTGCCCAGTTTTCAAATCAACCGCCTCAATCCATCCATGAGCAGTTTCTGAGGTAGAAAGGCGCGGCAGAAAACAACCGTCCTTTTCAAAAAACTTCATCCCACCGTTATTACAAATATAAACACGACCATCGGGTCCTAAAGCCGCTCCATTTGGACCCCCTTTTAAATGTGTGACTACTGTCTTTTTGCCATCCAGATCAATCTTTGTGAGCCGTCCAGCTGCTATTTCGACAACTAATAGAGATCCGTCTGGGAGTGATACAGGACCCTCAGGAAAACTTAATCCATGTGCGATTTGACGAAAACTCGACATCGTAATTCTTCATCTAGCTTTTTGTTGAAATATTAAATGCGATTGGGGAGCTACCTTTCATTGTTATCCGATGCATCACTCGCCTTTTACCCGGATAGTCATTTAAAGCCATATGCAAAACTTTCCTGTTATCCCATATACCGAGCGTTCCAATTTGCCAATCAAGTCTGCAGGTGAACTCGGGTCGGGTCGCGTGACGAAGTAAATATTTTATCAATGGGCGGCTTTCTTCTGGGGTCATGTTATCAAAACGAAGAGTTGTTTCCGTATCAGTTAAGTAAAGTGATGGTCGTTCTGTTTCAGGATGTTGGCGCACAAGTGGATGTATTGCTGGCGTGGTAGGTTTATCAACCGAGGGAATTTTTGCTGACATTTTTCCAGAACGTGGCAACTGCTTATCGTATTGGTTAAAGGTAAATAGTTGTGCAACTACTTTTTTCATGCCATCAGAAAGCGCGTCATATGCGTGTTCCATACAAGCGAATAGCGTGTCGCCTCCTATTTCGGGAACCTCTTTGGCATAAAGCATAGTCGCCATCGCAGGTGCTGGAGTGAAAATTTGATCTGTGTGCCAATGATCGCCAAAATTATTTGGATCATCGGGTTCTTTGATGATTTCTATAATTTCTGGGTGGTCTGGTAGACCACTCAGATACGGATGGAGATGAGGCTCACTCCATTGTGATGCGAATTTCAGTTGTTGACTGGGCGTCAAAGATTGTTCTCTGAAATAAATGACACCATAATCTATAAGAGCTTTGTTAACGGCTTTGAACTGTTGCTCATCAATACTCGAGACATCAACTCCTTTTATTTCTGCTCCAACAGCACCGGAAAGAGGGATGATCTGAATAGACATTCATTAATACCTCGTTAATGAAATAAGGACGACAGTTTAATGGAGAAGAACCACTTGGATGTATCAACAATGTGATAAACAATGACAAGTTTACTCAAGCACGCGTGTTGATTAAATATTTTGGGTGGGTTTCGTCATTTATCTGGAGACATTTTTTCTGATATTTAAAAATATCCTATAATGTGGTTCTTCATAAATTTTGCTAGTATATTCTATGATGAGTGAGGCAGGTGAGCTAATCCAATCTGCTTACTGCAATCAAAGTTTGAACTAATAAAAATGAGTTGAAAATGGTAACAGATTTATCCGTGAAGCATAATTATGCAGACCTTGAGGATGTGATGTTGCACTACGTTACAGCAGGCAAGGGGCCGCCCCTTGTTCTGCTTCATGGCTGGCCACAAACTTGGTGGGAATGGCGACATGTAATCCCTAAGTTGTCGAAAGATTATACCGTGATTGCGCCAGATTTAAGGGGACTTGGAGACAGTTCCAAACCCCTTGATGGATATGATAAAATGACGGTAGCAAACGATATATGGAAATTAGTTTCTGAAAAGCTGGGCTACTCAAGTTTTTTACTTGTCGGTCACGATTGGGGAGGGCCAACTGCATATGCTTTAGCCGCTTCCCATCCAGAGGCGGTTGAGAAATTAGTGATCCTTGATGTTGTTATTCCAGGTTGTGGGGGAGATTTCTCGGAAGGAGGGCGTCGCTGGCATCATCAATTTCATATGACTGCTGATTTGCCCGAGGGTTTAATAAGTGGACGTGAGGAAATCTATCTATCATGGTTTTACAAAACGTTTGCGTATAAACCAAACTCCATAACTCAAAAGGATATTGAAGAATATGTGAGGACTTACAGTCAACCAGGCGCCCTCAGGGCGGGCTTTTCATACTACCGAGCCATGGGCAAGGATGCAGAGGATAACTCGAAGGTTATCGCTAATTTTAAATTACCCATGCCGGTATTGGCAATTGGAGGGGGGGTTAGCTATCCAAATGGAAGGGGACGAGGCAAAGATCCTGAGGCGTCTCTTAAACGAGTTGCAGATAATGTTCGGGGAGAGGTTTTCGCAGAATGTGGCCATTTTATCCCTGAAGAAGCGCCAGAATTATTGCTTAATAGGCTAGGGTTATTTTTTAATGATAACTTGTAGTTTATAAATCGGGTTGTAATATCGGATTTGGATAGTCTTTGGCGAAGGAAATAGAAATGGCCGAAAGAGCAGGCCCGTTGAATGGTGTCAGAGCGGTAACATGTTCCACAGCACAGGCTGGGACGGTTCCGTATATGATGATGGCGGATCTCGGGGCAGAGGTGATTAAAGTAGAGGTGCCTGGGGTTGGTGATGGTTCCAGAACGGCTGGAGAGCTGCGTGGAGAGATAAGTTCTTTTTTTGAAACTAATAATAGGGGTGTCAAGAGCGTAACTCTAGATCTTAAGTCAGCGGAGGGGCGGCAAATTCTCCATAGACTTATTGAAACAGCAGACATATTCGGTCAAAATTTCCGCCCTGGGGCCGCGGAAAAAAATGGTTTTGGTTATGAAGAACTAAAAAAAATAAATCCAAAATTGGTATATGTATCAGTATCTGGTTATGGTCAGCGAGGTCCCCATTCTGATTTGCCTGGTACTGATGCAGTTGGACAGGCATTGGGCGGTATAAGCGAAGCTTACGCTGGGCCGGGTGAGGCTATGAAAACGGGTGTGGTTTCTGTTGCGGACGAATCATGCGCAATGCTGACATTCGGGGGACTTTTAGCGGCTTTATATCACGCGAAAAATACTGGGATTGGCCAAAAAGTCGAGACGTCTCTCGTTGGTGGGATAGTGCGCTTGATGGGATGGACGATGACAACAACAATGTGGAGAGACGAAAACCCAATAGTAGGTGCCCGAATAAATGGGACCAGAGAATTACCGGGTATAGCAGCAAGTTTTGATGATAAAGATGGTAAGCCTTTGGTATTTCAAGTAGACCATCGCCATTGGACTAAGGCGATGGATGCATTGGGATTCCTCTCCGTACTTAAAAAGAGAGGGGCGAGTGACCTTGGACTGGCCCTCGTATCGGATGAAAAAAAACAACTAATTCTCAATACATTAAAAGAATTATTCGCAACGGGTAGTCGAGACCGTTGGGTTAGTATTCTAAGAGATGCAGATATTGTTTCTGCACCTATCAATACACTGCTTGAAGCATCTAAAGATCCAGACGTTGTAGAGAATGGATATATAGCAGAGCGTTACTATTCAGAAATTGACGAGACATTAAAAGTTCAAGGTTCACCCTGGCAGTTCTCTGAAACTCCGGTTTCAATAGGCCGAGCACCAAAGTTAGGCGAACACAATGATGAAGTGCTTGAGGCAATGGGTTTTAGTAAGGCCGAAATCAAATCAATGAGTGATCGCAAAATTATCTAGTTCTTTCGAGATAGATTGAAATTTGTAATGAAGTCTTTTTCTCTGTTTTAATAGCGTGACGTTTTTATGTTTTTTGAAGGCTGGGAGGGAAGACAATAATTCCAATTACAGCTGCGAAAATTGACATGCCCATAAATAGCAACAAGGATAAATCGTAACTATTGCTCCAGTCTCTCAAAAACCCAGAAAGAACGGGGCCGAGTGCCTGGGATGAGATTTGTATGGTTAAAACGATTCCTCTTATTGAGCCAAAGCTTTCGCGTCCGAAATAATCCGCCCAGACTATTGGGAGAACACACAAAATACCGCCGATGCCAATACCAAAAAAAATAGCAGCGATATAGGCGAGGCTGGCAGTTTGTGTAAGGTACATCAGAAAAGCTCCAATGCTCAAAGTTAATCCAGATATGAAGAGATTAAATCTTACCCCGATGCGTCTTGTGGTATAGCCATATAGCAAAGCGGACAAGCCGGATATGAATGAAAAACAGCTCACCACCAAAGCTGCTGTTCCTGGGCTTAAGCCTCGTTCCAATAAATGGGGAGCTTGGTGAAGGCTAACCCCTGCCTGAACTGGAAATACCAAAAATGTAAAAAGAGCTAGAAGCCAAAAGCTAAGTTTGGAAATGGCTTGCCGTCTTGTGAAACTCGGTTCCATTAAGTTGGACTGATCAGTATCATCGTATTCAAAATTTTTCGCTGAACCGTCTGGATATAAATCAATATCTTCTGGGCGTCGGCACATTAATAGTAAATTTGGTAATAGACCAACAGCGATTATCGTGATGCCTATTATTAACCAACCTACTCTCCAACCTCCTTGGTTCATTGCTGCAAAGCCTATTAATGGCATTGCAGTTAACCCGGCCATCTGCGCTAGGGTTACAATTGAAATCGCTCGGGGTCGTTTCTTAACAAACCAATTATTTATAGCGGTATAAATTCCTAGATCAAATGGACCCGCAAAATTTAATCTGGCCAGACAAAACAAAATATAGAACATTAGTAGTGACGTTAATTGGGATAATAAAACTGTACATAGAGCCGTTATCAATATCGCGGAGCATAATACGCCGCGAGCTCCATGTTTATCGATAAATGGGCCTAAAAACGGCGATATAATAGCTGCCAGAACTCCACCTAAAGAGACTGCTCCTGATATCGCTGTTCTTGACCATTCAAATTCGTTGGTCATGGGTGTTACAAAAATAGAGAGTGTTGCAACAGCCGGGCCTTGTCGAACGAATCCCGCGCAACACGCACAGAACAGGACTACCCACCCGTAGAAAAAAGGTGTTCGATCAGAAACTTTCAAAGGGATGTTATGCATCACAATTCCCATCGAAAAAAAGCACATGCGTGAATATGGGATAATCTCGAAGGCTTTCACAAGAAGTTTGCTTGTTTGTATTCACTACATATCCTAATTTGCCTCATAAAGGGAGTTCACTTATAGTCATATTAGTGCGCTAATATAAATTAAAAGCTAACGTTTTTACGTGATAAAAATCAGCTGGGAGTTAAATGATGCGACTCGGAATGTTTATGCAACCCGTTCATGATCCAAAGAGAGACCAGACCCAAGTCATAGATGAAGATAGAGAGGCTATTATACTGGCAGATAAACTGGGTTTTGAAGAAGTTTGGGTGGGAGAACATGCTGCGGCTACTGTTGAACCAATTACTGCCCCACTTGTTTTTTTGGCAACACTCTTAGGTGAAACTAAAAATATAAAATTAGGCACGGGTGTTTTTTGTTTGCCTAATCATCATCCAGCCCAGGTAGCGGGACAGTCGGCACTCTTCGATCATTTGTCGAGGGGACGATTTCAGATGGGGATTGGAACTGGAAGTCTTTCATCAGATGTTGAGCTGTTTGAAGTTGGCGGCGATACAGATAGAGGCGATATGGTGCGAGAGTCTATGGAACATATACTTGCCATCTGGGAAGGAGAACCACCCTACAAACGCGAGGGTAAATATTGGAATGTCAAAATTGAAGATATGGGTCGATCTGACTTTGGGGTCGGACATTTTGTAAAGCCTTACCAGCAACCGCACCCACCCATTGCGATATCTATAATGTCTCCAAAGTCAGGAAGTGCTCGTATGGCAGGTGAACGTGGCTGGATACCAATCTCCGGAGCGGCATTTTTGCATCCGCGTTATACCTCTAGCCATTGGGAGACTTATGCAGAAGGTTGCGAGAAGGCTGGACGTGCAGCAGACCCGGAAATTTGGCGTGTGTCGCGCAGTATTGTGGTCGCCCCGACAGACGGAGAAGCGTTAGATTACATTCTTAATCCCGATGGGCCGATGAGTTACTGGTATCAATATTTTTTATCATCAATCCGGACGCGGGGGCTAACCAAATTTGTCGCGCCTGAGGGACATCCCGATCCGGATAGTATGACATGGCAGGACATTGCCAAGGAGCAGTGCACATGGGGTTCCCCCAATACAGTTTTAGATAAACTCGTTGCGTTGCGGGACCTCACAGGTCATTTTGGTGTTTTGACGGCGATGGCTCACGAATGGGATGACAAGGAGTTTTGTCGTCGATCCATGACTACCCTTGCTAAAGATATTATGCCAAAATTCTCCCAACACGCAGAAGCGGATCTAACGGCAAGGGCAGCAGAATAATATTTTCTGATCAGCTGAGGTAATTAACGTCGTTAATTTGTTTATTCTGGTGCTTTTTGAAAGGTTATTATGAACCAGCCTAGTAAAGGCAAAATGCTTGTTATCGGTGCCAGAGGAATCGTTGGTAGAAGTGTAATACAATACTTTTCCCAACTGCCCTATTGGGAAGTTATTGGGGTGTCCCGACGTAAGCCTGAGTTTGGTAAAAATCTCAATTGGATAAATCTAGATCTTCGTGACGAAAAGTCCTGCGAAGCTAACTTGGCAGATTTGTCGGATATAACACACATTTCTTATTCTGCAGTATTTGAAAAGCCTAACCTTACTCAAGGTTGGTCAGAAGTGGATCATGCGTCGATTAATCTAGAGATGTTGCAAAACGTTGTTAAGGTACTGGATAAAAACGCTTCTAAGCTTAAGCATATATCGGTTATGCAGGGGACTAAAGCATATGGGGGACATTTGGGTCCTTTTAAAATGCCAGCTAGAGAAACAGACCCAAGGTCAATGGGGCCAAATTTTTATTATGATCAAATGGACTGGTTAGAAGATTATCAACGAGGAAAAAACTGGCACTGGACTATTTTTAGACCTCAGCTTGTATGTGGGATGGCGATTGGCAGTCCTTTAAACATAATGGCTGCAATTGGCGCTTTTGCGGCAATTTCGCGAGAAAGTAGGATCCCACTTCGTTTTCCTGGTGGGCCTGAGAGAATTGGGGAGGCAACAGATGCCAGATTGATAGCTAAAGCTATGGAATGGGCTGGAAGAAGTAAGATTGCTCAAAACGAAATATATAACATAACAAATGGTGATATATATATTTGGCATCATCTATGGCCTAGAATAGCCGAAATATTCTCTATGGATTACGCGTCGCCACAACCCATGTCTCTGAACAAATTGATGCCACAGAATATAGCAACCTGGCATCGAATAACAAAAAAATTTGATTTGCTAAATTATTCCCTTGAGACCTTAGTCCCGTCGTGGAGATTTGCTGATTTTCTTTTTGGCTATGGACAACGGCCCAATCCTCATCATATGAGCACCATAAAAATCCGGCAGCATGGTTTCAATGACTGTATAGACACCGAAGAATCGATGTTGGAACTGTTGCGCCAGATGCAAAAGGAAAAAATTATCCCAGAGTGAGCCAGCGATAATCTATATAGCTAGATCTCTGGTATTGTAGTCTTTAATAACGCGATTAAAAGTATCTTCCGTAAAACGATACTCATCCTCAAGGCCTTGAAACGGTTTGTATTCGAAAGCAGTTCCGTCCTTAAAATGTTTACATCGAGCATCGATGGCAACTTGAATTACCGCGGATCTTTCGAAAATTCTCTTT
>CALIMD010000201.1 GCA_938028645.1 uncultured Alphaproteobacteria bacterium | reverse complement strand
ACGGCTAAGCAATGTGCGACAATAGATTATTTATCAGACGGAAGGCTTTTGCCGGCCTTTGGTCTTGGAAGCAATAGGTCAAGAGATTGGATTGGATCTGGAACAGATACAAAAGCGCGTGGAAGAAGAATGAATGAAGCTCTGGAAATAATGACGGCGCTATGGGAGGGAGAGGAAGTCTCATATCAAGGAAAGCACTTTAACTATGATAGAGCCTGTATTTCCCCGCTTCCAGTCCAAAAGCCATTGCCTTTGTGGATTGGTGGTAGTTCCGATGCGGCGATTGAGCGGTCGGGACGATATGGTACAGGCTGGCAGGCAGCTTTTGATACCCCGGAAGAAGCAGGTCTAGTGGTGGAAAAAATATTATCATCGGCCGATAAGCATAAAAGGCCGATGGACCGTGACCACTTTAGTGCTGGTTTTGGAGTCCGGTTTGGTAATTGGGACGAAGAACCGGTGAAAAAGATGGCTGCAGATTTCGAAGTTCGGACAGGAAAAGAAGCTAGTAGAGGCCTTGTCGTTGGCAATGGAGATGAAATTCTAGATCGTATTCAAGAGTATGTGAGCCATGGGGTTTCTAAGTTTATATTGCGTCCTATTGGAAACGGTGACTCGGAAATGGAAGATCAGACGGAGCAAATTATTGAAAAAGTTTTATCCAGGGTATCAGAATTAAAAGAGCCTTGAATAGTAATTTGAAGCTATATTAATTAGCTTTTCTTGAGCGAATGGATTGAGTATATGAAATTTGGTTTTCAATTAATGTTAAGAGGAGTTGCGTCCGATCCAGAGGGGTTAACGGCAATCGTCCAAAAAGGCGAGCAATCGGGATTTGATATAGTTGCTCCAAACGATCATATTATCGTTCCAGCGGGCATAGATAGTACTTACCCCTATTCAGAGGATGGTATCTGGGCAGGAGCGTCTGTGGTTGATTGCCATGATCAGCTGACGGCATTAACATTCATTGCAGGCAAAACAGAACGTATAAAAATACTGACGTCGGTTATGGTCGTTCCTTATCGTGAACCTGTTTTAACGGCAAAAATAATCTCTTCTGCTGATGTTCTTTCGAAAGGTCGAATAATCGTTGGTTGTGGGGCAGGTTGGATGCAAGAAGAAATGGATGCAATTGGAGCCCCGCCGTTCAAAGAACGCGGAAAAGTTACAGATGAATATTTACGTATTTTCAAAGAGTTATGGACAAAAGATAATCCGAAATATCATGGAGAGTACGCTAGTTTTGAAAATATACATTTTAAGCCAAAGCCAGTTCAAAAACCACATCCACCACTTTGGATAGGTGGAGAAAGTAAAGCGGCCCTTAGAAGAACAGCTCGATTAGGCGACGGTTGGTTCCCAGCCGCAAATAATCCAAAGTTTCGGATAGATAGCTCAGAAAGTTTAAATACTCGGTTAAACGTTTTGCGGGAACTTTGTGACGAGGAAAAAAGAGATTTTGCTGAACTTGATTTAGGTTTCTTTTACACTGGGTTAATATCATCGGAACTATTGACTGGTGAAGGTGGAAAACGTCAAACGTTTACAGGAAATCCTAGTGATATCGTTAGTGATATCGAAAGTTTTCGTGATGTTGGGCTTGATACGATGATTTTTCGAATGGAAAGACCCAGCCTTGCAGAAACTTTGGACCTAATTGAATGGTTTGGGTCAGAAATTAGGCCATTACTCTAAAGTTATTATTAATTTGATATTGTTGGGGAGTTGAGATGATTTTTGGATTTGGTTTACCCACCCGAGGGCCGTTAGCTCAGCCCGATGCGATAAAGACAGTTCTCGAAAAGGCAGAGAAATTAGGACTTGGTTATGTTTCAGTTGCTGATCATATCGTGATCCCCAAAGAAATAAAGGCAGTGTATCCATACTCGGATACTGGGGAACCGCCGTTTCCTCCAGACGGTGAGTGTTTGGAGCAATTGACTCTAATGTCATACATTGCGGCTGTTACATCAAAAATACGAATATTATCTTCAGTTATGGTTGTACCGCACAGAAACCCGGTACATACCGCAAAAATCATTTCAACTATTGATGTTCTATCAAATGGGCGGGTGACAATTGGATGCGGGGCAGGTTGGATGGAAGAAGAGTTTGTTGCCATTGGTACGGAACCGTTTAAAGAGCGCGGAAAGGTGACTGATGAATATTTAAGCATATTCAAGGAGTTGTGGACGAAACCCCTACCGTCCTATTCTGGAAAATATAATAGTTTTAAAGATATTAAATTTGAGCCCAAACCCATCCAAAAGCCTCACCCTCCGCTGTGGATTGGCGGGGAAAGCCCTGCGGCGAAAAGGCGAGCGGTGAGATTGGGGGATGGCTGGTTCCCAATCGGTGCAAATCCCAATTTCCCCCTAAATACTGCCGCGAAATATGCCAATGGTTTGTCATCTTTAAAGCAAATTTCTGCGGAGGTAGATAGGGACCCTGAAAGTCTAGATTTAGGTTTTTGGAGTAACTGGGACCATGAAGTAAAAGACAGAAAGACACCTCAAGAAGGGGAACGACACATCATGACTGGTGGTGCTGATGCGATTGAGGATGATATAAACATGATGAAAGAGTTAGGTGTTGAGATATTTATGTTTCAATTAGCGAAACCTGAGAGTTTGGAGGCCACGCTGGCCTCAATGGATCGATTTTCAGATCAGGTATTATCAAAATTTTAGAATAGGTTTTCTTATGGAATACGATACAGATTATATCGTTATTGGAGCTGGCTCTGCTGGATGTGTTGTCACGGATAGATTGAGTGAGAAGGGTCACTCGGTAATTTTATTAGAGGCGGGCCCCAAAGATGTTCATCCCATGGTTCATATACCGGCAGGTGTTTTGCATTTGCTCTCCAATCCTAAAGTGAATTGGAATTATTCTTCAGAGCCGGAGGAATCATCAGGTAACAGAAGAATACATTGGCCACGAGGCCGCGTATTGGGTGGTTCCAGCTCAATTAATGGAATGCTATATGTCAGAGGTAACCCCGCGGACTATGATGGTTGGGCGCAAATGGGTTGTAAAGGGTGGTCGTTTGATAATGTCCTTCCATACTTTCGAAAATCAGAAAATTATAAGAATGGAGGAGAACCGGACCATCGCGGACAAGGAGGTCCTCTAGAGGTTGAGGATTACCGAACAATTCTGGATTTAACTCACGCCTTCGTGGAGGCGGGCCAACAGGCCGGTCACGCTAAAAGCTCAGATCTTAATGGGTCTGTTCCGGAAGGGGTTGGTTATTCTCAAATGACGAGAAAAGGGCGGTTTAGGGGGTCAACGGCGAGAACCTTTCTTTCTCGAGCAAAAAAACGAAGAAGTGTCAGAATTGAAACAGAAGCTCTTGTGACGGGACTAATTTTTGACAACAAAAAATGTATCGGTGTGAAATTTACACAGAAAGGAAAACAACACGAGATTTTTGCCGGTAAAGAAATCGTCTTATCGGGTGGCGCTGTTAATTCACCGCATATTTTACAAGTTTCTGGTATTGGTCCTCAGAAACATCTCCAATCAATTGGTGTAAAGATCGTTCATGATTTGCCGGGAGTTGGTCAAAATTTACAAGACCATTATGTATCACGAATAAGTCACCGGGTTAAAAATACCGTCTCAATTAATCAATTAAGCCGAGGAATAAGACTGCTTAGGGAAATAGGATCATGGGCGTTTCAAGGAAAGGGGGCGTTGACATTTGGAATAACGAGCGCGATGGTTTTCTCTAGGAGCCGCGAGGGGCTTTCAAGTCCTGATATCCAATTATTGTTTACACCTGCAAGCTATTCCCAAAAAACTCATGGTGAGTTGGAAAAAGAAGGAGGCATGACAGTTGTTGTTTGTCCTGTGCGTCCATCTAGCCGCGGGACGATAATGGCAGAGTCTTCTGATGCCTTAATTAGGCCGCTAATTCGGCCTAACTACCTCTCAGACCCCGACGATATACGAGTTATGCTAGCTGGATTCCGGCAGGCGAGAGAAATTTTAGCCCAGCCGGCTTTTAAGCCATTCAGCGTGGAAGAAACAGTGCCTGGACGAATGTTACAGTCAGATGATGAGTTAGAAAAATTTGCCCGAGACAACGGCAGTATCATCTATCATCCGGTAAGCACATGTAAAATGGGAGAGGACCCTATGGCTGTTGTCGACTCACGTCTTAGAGTTCATGGTATTGAAGGACTGAGGGTGGTGGATGCATCAATTATGCCCACGGTAACAACAGGTAATACGAATGCGCCAACAATAATGATAGCTGAGAAGGCCTCGGATATGATCCTAGAGGATGCAAAGTCACTAAATATTTAGAAAATGGGGGAACGGAAAATGAGTACAATAGATGATGCTGACTCAAATCAAGCGAATAAGATGCCGTCTGGAGAAGAGATAAAGGCTGCGGCTGAAGGATTAGTGGACCTTATAAAGCTTAGAACATTTCCATTTGGAATGAAATTATTTGAGGATTCCGAAGAAATGCTCTCAATAAAAGGATTGCGCACGCCCTCTGA